>CANOBT010000174.1 GCA_947564305.1 uncultured Lachnospiraceae bacterium
GCCCCTGATAATTAGGGAGGCAGCTTTATAAAACAGAGAACTTCACGGATTCAGGTTAATGACATTGCTCCGTGAAAAGTAACACCAAAGAAAATTGTCTACACCCAATTCTCGTTTTGTGCTTGAAGAATAGATAGAAAAAATGTATAATTTAAGAGAAATAATATGAGGCTTATAAGGTGGAAGATAAAAAAGGAATACGAGCCAAAAAAATGAGTGAAAAACATAAGTTTTCAGAATATTCTGTGAATTACTTGCAAAAATAGGTCTGGGAAGCCGCATGAACAGAGGAGTTTCAGAGGGTACCGTAGAAATGGAGTAAGCCCGAAGGAGGGCATTGACACCGCAAGCAGCTCGTTAAATTGGTCAAATTCTTGCCGTGTAGAAATGGAGTAAGCCCGAAGGAGGGCATTGACACATTTTGTAAATACTGATTTTCTTTTTTTAAGACAGAAAGTAAAAAATCAAGATTATTTGGACAAAAATATAATTAGATTTAAAGATTTTTTTTATAAAATAATTATCAAAGAGCGCTTATATAGTTGAAATAGCAACGAGTTATACAATATATTTTGATGCTCATATTACTTAAGGCGATTTTTACAATCATTTGGGAGGCAAATGAACCAAGAGAGTGCATCATTTTGAATACCTCAAGATATTTTAGGTAAAAAGAACAATTTAAATTAGATGGAGACGACAGAAAGAATGGAAAAAGGATTATATGACGCATTACAGGTGCGATTTGTAAAGTTGCGCTTTACGATTTCTTTCCAGCAGGATAGCTGTTTGCCGGAGGATAAAGTTTCTGCGATTAGAGGTGGGATGGGAGAGATGCTTTTAAGAATGAATTGCATTCGTGACCGACAATGCGGATCTTGTGATTTTGAATCCGAATGTATTGTACAGAGGACGATGTATTCAAAGTTTGAAAAGACCCCGGAATTTGTTACAACGGATGGAAGTATCGGTTATGTTCTGGAATGTGAGGATAACAGAGAGCATTTTGGCAAAGGAGAGACTTTGGAGTTTTATTTGATTTTATTTGGAAAAACAATCATATATTTTAATCAATTTGTTCAGGCTTTTCAGGCAATGGGAATTCAAAACGGCATTGGAAAAAATCATTCTAGATTTCAGATAGTAAGTATACGGAATTCGGAGGGGGAGCCGATTTTAGAAAAGAATTTTCTAAATATGAAAAAGTATATTGTGCATGTTTTGTATGATTATATTTTATTTCGGAAAATGTGGTATGAAATCAGTGGTAATAGAAGTAGGATGGTATTTGAAACTCCCTTGACATTAAAATATCGAAATGAATTTTTACAGGAATACCGTCTAAATGTCATTGTGAATGCAGTCGTCCGCAGGATTTATATGTTGGATTGCTTTGAGGGAATAGAGAGTGATATATATGACAAATATAAATGTGAAGACGTTAGTGTGCCGGAGTTTTTAGGTCAGGAACATGATTTGGTAAGTGTGTGCCGTTATTCTACGAGAAAAAATGGGAAGATGATTTTGAAAGGGATTAAAGGTTATGCATTACTTCCAGAATTGCCGGAAGATATTTGGCAGATATTAATGGTGGGGGAACTGATACATATAGGAAAAAATACCAGTTTTGGGTTTGGGAGATACTCGATTCAATGAACTTTGCGGGGGATATGGATTAAGTGTCTAGAGGGTACAGTAGAAATGAGGGCAGCCCGAAGAAGGGCATTATCTTTCTTTGCAAAATTGAGATATACTTTCAGATTCTTCCTTACGTCTGATTTGCTGCAGATTTTATAATAGATGAGTACTAATATTATCAACAGATAGTTCTATATGTTTGCAATTTTTTCAAAGCTGATAAAGTGCAAATTCAGGCATAAAGAGATTATGAGATTGTATGGGAGAGGGAGCTATGAATGAAGTATTTAGTTTTGGAAGGAAAGGATAAAATAAGGTAGTGTCAAGTGATTTATGAAAACCGAGTTGAAAAAAATAGGCTCAAACGAACCTTGAAAATTGTAAATATATCCAATCAGTAGGCCCTCCGGGGGCTTAGGGCGCTGCCCTAAGAATCTGCAAGGGACTTTCGTGGCATAACGGGGTCACCGCCCCATTATTCCACGGTTCCCTTGACAACGGTTCCGCTCCATTCAGGATGCTGCAGTTTTTTGGAGTTCTAGGAGGGTCTGCTGCCCCAGATAGATGAGAAGCTGCCATTTGCCTGGCATGTTATCTGCGCCCTGCAGTATCTCTGCTTCGTTAAGTACACGGTAGTTATTGTGCTTGTGGGGGTGCAGAAAGTTGTAGTAAGCAACCCATAGGGCAAGGTCATAGTTGGTACCCTCTATGTTATCAAAGCCGTTCGTTTTGCGGTAAGAGGCTTTGTAGGTGCGGTTCCGCCGTTCGACCATCTGCTTGTACGGCCGGAACTCTTCGGAGACAGCATCCGTGTTTGCAAGACCGATTACTTGTGTAATGTGGAACCGGAAGGCATCGCCGAATTCGTGGAAGAATTGCTAGGCAGCCAGAGGATAGGCACTGTAACCATCCGCAATAAAGCGGAAATTTTTGGGGAGTTCCTTCAAGTGCCGGAAAGCCATGCGTATCGTCATGATGCAGGGGCCGACGCCCCGGTTATCAGAGACACGATAACCAATGATGGAGCGTTTGAGGGCGTCCATAATGAACCAAACGTAAGTCTTGATACCGCGGACTTTGATATAGGTTTCATCGGCAGTAAAGGTACTTCCAGTCTGGTAATAGTAGTTGCCCACAAAGGGTTTGATGCAGACCGCGGCAGTCTTGCAGTAGTTGGCAATCTGTTGGTGGGTGATTCGGATGTTATACAGGTCCTTGAGTGCCTGGGATGTTTTCCTCAGGGAAAGGCCAAGGTTTACATGGAATGTCAGGCACAGCGACATCACATGGGAATCGAACTTGTTGAATTTAAGGGAAGAAGCATTTTTCGGGAGTGAATTTAAGTCCATCTGAAAGAAATCAATTGTGAACTTACGGTAGAGATAGTGCAGTTTATACTTGTTTTTGCCGTATTCCTCATCCAGATGTTTTTTATCTACTTTCTTTAGGTTATGGAGATAGTATGGGCAGTTGGGATTTACACATTTGTGGAGGATGAAATGTTTCCGGTCTTTCTTGTGGACCAGTGCATGACCGCAGTGTGGGCAGCGCCGGGTATAGCGTTTGAAAAAGCGGTTGTCATCCGGAGAGAAGTTGGTATCACAGACTTTGCATTTGCTCTCGCCCTTCCTGCCATTGTTGCGGTAAAGATAGGGCTGTGGAGCATTGCAGGTAGGACAGGTGCAGTCTTCCGGGATATCGCACTCCTTGCGCCGGGCTACGGGTTTGATCTTCTTGTGGTAACGGGATTCAAAGTAGGGGATAAGGAGCTGCCAGTCCCGTTCACTGTGGTGGATTTGGATATCCGGGAGCTCATCGGTTTTAAACTTCTGATATTTAGGGGAGTGGGAGTCGTCAAAAGCCCATTGTTTGAGAGGGATATATTTGCAGATAAAATGAACGAGCCAGCAATTTTGTTGGTAAAGTGATTGAATGACAGAGAGTAAATAGGGAATAATATTCATAAGCAGTGATTTTCCTTTCAGTGTTTGTGGGTGTTGCTTTATTTGTAGTATTGACACAAAAAAGGGAGGTCATTGCATTTTTCTTTATAAAAGTGGTGAAATTCCTGAAAATATAAGGTTTGTAACAAAAAAATGGGTAGTAAATTTGACACTACCTAAAATAAAATGGAGAATAGATTATGAAAACACAAGAGAAAAAAAGTTTAAAAGAGCTGTCAGAAATTTGGATGGCGATGGAAAGGAAAACCTTAGAACAAAGGAAGAAGGCAGACAAATACTATGAAGAATATTTAATGCAGCCAATCGTTGAAGATTATAAAGAAAGAAATTCCGACTTGATATTCGAACAGGTAGATTACCTGATCTTATCTGTAGGCACATCATATGAACCGTTAATTTTAAATATTTCCCTGCTACATCCCAGAAGGATTTTGTTTTTGTATACATCTGAAACAGAGAAAGTATTGGACAAGATTGTGAGATATCTGAAATTAGAAGTGACCGACTATCAGAAAAATCAGGTAGAAGCGACGGATTCACTTTCAATTTATCATGAGATAAAAAAAGTATATTTGTCATGGGATCGACCTGCAAAGGTGTATATTGATTTTACTGGGGGAACAAAGACAATGTCTGCGGCGGCAGCCTTGGCAGGCTCTCTGATAGGCGTACAGTTGATTTATGTTGGAACACAAAGTTATCTAACAGATTTTCGGAAACCGGAGCCGGGAAGCGAGGAACTATTCTACATAGACAATCCGATAGAAGTGTTCGGAGATTTAGAATTAGAAAAAGTGTTTGCATTGATTGAACGATATAATTATGCGGGTGCAGCAGAGAAATTGAAAAATTTAAAAGAAAATATTCCGGATCCATTAAACAGGCAGCAGATCAGTTTTGTATATCTGTTGGTTAGGATTTATGAGTATTGGGATGCATTAGAGTTTGAAGCCGCGACGGAACTAATGGAGCAGCTCCTTCAAGAATTGAAACGAGATTATCGTATGTATAAAAAAATCTTAATGATGGACTTCCAGCCGATTCTTAGAAATCAGTATAAAGTCTTACGCCAGCTGAAAAAAATTCCAGAATTGATTAAACTTGGAAATCAGGAGAAAATTTTGGGAAACAAAGCTATCATTGTATCTTTAATGTATACAATGTATGAAAATGCAAAGCGCCGGGAAGATCAAGAGAAGTATGATATGGCTACACTCCTCTGGTATCGGCTGTTAGAAATGATTGAACAAAGAAGGCTGATGACATATCAGATTTACGTGTCCAAACCGGAATATCAAAAAGCCGATTTTTCGAAAGCGTCAAAAGAATACGCAGGATTGAATCCTCAAGAGCAGCTGAATTTATTAAAATCTAGAAATAATACTCTGAAAAGAGAACTTTTCAGGGGGAATGACAAGGATTATCTCCCCAATCCAATTGCCCTGTTAGACGGTTATATTCTATTGGCAGCGTTAGGAGATAAGATCAGTGACGGGAAAGACAAAAGAGCAATGAATCAATTGAAACGAATCAGATCCATGGTGTCTCTTCGAAATAACAGTATATTTGCACATGGTTTAGGTCCTGTTAAAGAAAGCGATTATTACAAATTCCGTGATTTTGTATCGGAGATGTTTCTGGATTTTTGCAAGGTGGAGGAAATAGATTTTAAGACTTATGGTAATGCATGTCATTTCTTAAATCCAATAAATTCTAAATATTACAGTATTATGGGGGATGAGCAATGAGTGTAATCTATGTAAAGGAGCAGGGGGCGTGCATCCGTAAATCTGGAGAAAAAATTGAAGTCATAAAGCAAAATCAAAAACTATTTTCATTTCCAGTATGGAATATCGAAGGGCTGTCCGTAATAGGAAATGTCCAGATATCTACACAGGCCTTGGTTTATTTAATCGAGAGTGGGATAGATGTAAGCTTTTTTTCTTATTCCGGGCGCTATATTGGGCATGTAATGGCTGATTCCTCAAAAAATATTTTCCTCAGGTTTTCACAATATGATGCATATCAGGATATGGAGACCAGGCTTCAGATTGCAAAAAATCTAATATTCAATAAAATTGAAAATCAAATGCAAGTCATACGAAAACATCGCTTTAAAAGTGGATTTTCCCCAAAAAATGAACTGGATAAAATGAAAAAAATCCAAAGTGGGCTTTTTTCCTGTGCAACATCAAATGAAATTCTTGGTGTGGAAGGGATGTGCAGTAATCTTTATTTTTCATGTTTTTCCCATATGATTGACTGTCAGTTTGAATTCAAAGGTCGGAATCGAAGGCCGCCAAAGGATCCCATCAATGTAATTTTGAGTTTAGGCTACACATTTCTGACCAAAGAGGTGTGTTCTGTTCTGGAAGCGGAATCATTTGAAGTATATCTGGGGTTTCTGCATGGAATCCGCTATGGACGGAAATCATTGGCGTTAGATATCGTCGAGGAGTTTCGTCAGCCAGTGGTGGACCGATTTGTCATAAGAAGTTTTAATAAGAGGATACTGAACGAATTCGACTTTGAAATTGAGGAAAGCAGGGTTATTTTGAATGAAGAAGGATTTAAAAAGTTTCTTAAGGAATTTGAACGATGGATGACGAGAACAGGGAATAGCTCTAAAAGAAACTTTAGGCAGATTATCAAGCAGCAGGTAGCAAATTTGAAGAAAGCGTTACAGAACAAGCAAGATTATCAGCCTTATCAGTGGGAGGATGAGAATGACATATGTGATCAGCTATGATATTGAATCCAATAAAATTAGGACGAAGCTTGCAAAACTGTTGGAGGGATACGGGATAAGAATCCAATATTCTGTATTTGAATGCAGCTTGTCTGATAAGAGATTCACGAAATTATATCAGGAAATATTTAAGCTGACGGGGGAAAATTGTGGAGGAAGTGTGCGTTTCTATCCAATATGTAGAAATTGTGAGGAAAAAATCGTGACAATAGGGAAACCTTTGAATGAATTGGCGCTCATGAAGTCAGAAGTAATCATAATATGAGGGGGCACTATGAGTTTATACAATAAAATTATAGACCAACAGAAGCTACAGGAGGCATGGAAGCAGGTTTATAAGAATAAACCAAAAGAAGGAGTGGATCATGTTTCCTGTGAAGAATTTGAAGAAGATAAGAAAAACAGAATAAAGGTTTTATGGGGTGAGCTGGTAAACCATACGTATGAATGTCAGCCGGTTCATCTGCTTCCTATCTATAAAGGGGATAAAATGCGTTGTATCAGCCTGTATACGATGCGTGACAAGGTGCTTCAATCCTCGATAGCGAAAGAAATATCTTCTATATTTGAACCGTATTTTTCAGAGTGCTGCTATGCATATAGGAGCGGTAAGTCGGCTTTGCATGCATCACAGAAAATACATCACCAGATTCTCCAAATGAGACAAGGATATGTTTTGCGGGCAGATATCAGCAGTTTTTTTGATTGTATTCAGCATGATATTTTGATAAGCAAAATCCGTGAAAGGATACATGAGGACGATGTGATTGAACTAATAGTAAAGGTTATAAAAACATGTTCTCTGGAAAAGACAGGTGAATTAATAGAAAAGAAACGAGGCGTTTATCAAGGGGCAACGCTGGCACCTGTATTATCCAATATATATTTGATGAAAATGGATAAGAGGATTGAGCAGGAGACTGCATTTTACATCCGTTATTCGGATGATATTCTTACCTTTTTTGAGAACGCTGAAAAAGCGGAAACGTACAGGAAGCAGCTGTCTCTTTACATGGAAGAATTGGGATTGGAGTTAAACGAAAAAAAGACAAGAGTGGTATCATTTGATGAGGGATTTGAATTTTTAGGATACCAATTTGACCAGAGAGGAAAGGCAATCCCCAAAAAGGCTGAAGATCAGTTGGCAGAAAGATTGGAAGAGGTTTGGCTTGATTCTAAATATCATACAATTCACGCACGGTTGGAAAAAGGATTGGAAATTTTAAACGGGTGGGAACAGTATTTTACTGAAGAGCGGCAGATTAGTAGTATTCTTGAGTATGCAGTTTGGGTTTTCCAGATGGAAAAAAAGGAAACTCTGGATACGGAAAAGATGGAAGAAGTGAGGAAAAAATTTGATAATCCTTATAAAGATGTAGCTATGTATTTGGCGGAGATTTGCAGTAAAAGGCAGTTACGGCTGCAGGAACTAAGAGAATATGAGCAATTTTTTGCAGTATCTGAGTTAAATCCAGAGGTTCCTATAGAAGAGGATAATCCATTGTTGTCGGAATTGCTGAAAGCATATGCACGTTTTATGGTTCAGGAGACAGAAGATGTTAGAACGGAATTGATTCAGTTATATTCGGATTTAAAAATGTATCAAAAAGCAGAGGTGCTGTTAGATAGTGTAAAATCTGAACGTAAATACATTGAAAATATAAAGTTTACAACACTGGAGGGTGGAGCGAGCGGGTCAGTATTATTGACGCCAAAGGAATTATCATTATATATGGATTTGTTTGTAGGACGGGAAGATTTATATGCTTTGGATGGAATTACGGCAGAACAGACACGGAAAAAAGAGGAGATTTTACAGCCTTTGCTCGTGGATGTTGTTAAGAAACATTTGGAGCAAAAGGTGACTGTCAGTACCTATATACAGAGGAATAATAGGACAGTGAAATATCTGGTGTTGGATTTGGACATCTCAAAAGCAATACTGCTGCAATGTAAAAGTGAATCAATACGAGAAGAATATATGAGCAAATGTTTTCATATTGCAGTGGAAATTCTGAAAGAATTGCGTCATATGGGGATATCTGGATGTCTGGAACAGAGTGGGTGCAGAGGATATCATATCTGGATTTTCTTTTCTGAATGGCTGCCTGTACGCTATGCAAATCTATTATCAGATATTATAGAACAAAAGACAGGCGATTTATGGCATGAAAGCGGAATCCAGGTTGAATATTTTCCGAATAAGACCAGGGTAAAAAATGGTAAGAAAGGTCAATGCTTGAAACTGCCTTGGGGAGTCCATCCGAGAACAGGGAAAATAAGCAGTTTTTTAGATACGGATTTTCAGTATTATGAACCACAAAAATCAGTTCTTGATGAAATTGTAAAGTATTCCGGCAATACAATCAAAAGGATTATTGCGGCAAATAAGATAGATATTTCATACGAACAAGGACATGAGCATACAGAGGTAGAGCATGACTTGAAGGGATTTGGTTCCATATGTGATTCGGTACGGACAGTCCTGGACTCTTGTAATTTGCTTAGATATTTGTGCCAAAAATCTAGAAATACACATTACTTAAATCACTTCGAACGTCTAACAGTGCTATACGTATTTGGGCATCTCGGAGAAGAGGGGAAGGCATTTGTACATAAAGTGATGTCTTTTACATTGAATTATTCCTATCAGACTACACAGAAATTTATTCTCCGTTGTCCCGAAAAGCCAGTCAGCTGCCTAAAACTTAGGGAACAATATAAGCAGGTATCTGCGGCAATCGGATGCTCCTGTAATTTCAAAAGGACAAAAAACTGTTATCCATCCCCGGTACTTCATGCATTGAAAAATGCTGAAGAGAACGCTCATATTACGATGCCTGTTTCTAAAACGTTGCCTGCAAATAAACAGAGTGAATTGAAAGACGAAATTAATGTTAGTGCAAAGGCGCAGACGATTGCGGAAAAAATGATGGAATTGCGTAAACAAAAAAGGAATCTTGATAAAGCGTTAAAAAAATATGAACAGGAACTGTCTGACATTTTTGATGACAGTGATACAGATAATATGGAAATTAAGATGGGGCTTCTGGTTCGAAGAAGGAATGGGGAGAAAACAGAATGGGTAATTGAACTTTAGGTGGTTGATGGAAAGATGCTGTGCAGAAAAAAGAATCAATTATGGAGAGCGGGAAGCGGATGTACAGCATCTTAATTAAATTTGCCGTCAGAATAAGAATCAAGAATTGTTGATTTTGGAAGAAAGTGTATAATATAATTAATGGCTATTAAAGATGGTGGATAGGAATAAAAAAGAGAAGCCCAAAAAAGCAGCAAAAAAAGTAAATTTTCAGAATATTCTGTGAATTACTTGCGGAAATAGGTCTGGGAAGCCGCATAAACAGAGGGTTTCCAGAGGGTACTGTAGAAATGGAGTAAGCCCGAAATAGGGCATTGACACAATAAACTCATTGTCATAACCAATTTTCTTCTCGTCGTAGAAATGGAGTAAGCCCGAAATAGGGCATTGACACTTTTGCCTGCTCTGCAAACTCGCCGTGTTCGTTTTTATAGTAGAAATGGAGTAAGCCCGAAATAGGGCATTGACACAAATCGTCCTCCTTCTTTAACTCCATTCTTAGTCCATCGTAGAAATGGAGTAAGCCCGAAATAGGGCATTGACACATTAAATTCCTCTGCAATTGATATCAATTCCGAAATCGTAGAAATGGAGTAAGCCCGAAATAGGGCATTGACACGAGCTTTTACCCTAATCGCTAAACAGCCTAAAAGATAAATTCGCAACATATGCTATGAGAAAATTAGGAATCAACGATAAAATGAAAGAGTATACAGGATTAGAAGGAGGTATGGCATGATTCTAGCACAATATACGATAAGGTCTAAGCAGGATTACATTTTTAAAACAAACAGAGTACTGGAAATTATCGGTGCATCTGAAAATATCGCTCAAATATGGGATTGGTTATTTGACACCGCAGATACTATCTCGCTGAAATACAGAAGAGCTGACGGAATATTCAGCATGGCAGAGGTTTCGGATGCGTTTGAAAAAGGAACCCTGAATTTTATAGAGCTTTTTTGCGGCGGAGGAAACGAGACGATTCTTTTTGATGGTAATCTGGATTCTGAAGATGATAATAGCTTTAGAAAGCTAAACAGAGCATTTTCTTACAGGATCATAAAAGAATTTCCGGGTATGGTTCCGATGGTGGTGAGTGTGGAGGCAAGTGGGGATTACAGTAAAGATTATAAAAAACTTATGGAAGCGGCAGAACTTAAGAAAAATGTTATGGAACCTACATGGGATATGTTTACTGTGCCGTTTGCGATGATGGATCGAAACACATTTCAACCCTACAGTACATTGGTAGAAATCAATGGGAAAGATGTGCGTATGTCAGATGAAAGCCGTACCAAATATACAGTGGGTCAAAAGCTGCGGGATCGGAGCAAAGATATACGCCTGTTTGATGATATGATTACCAGAAAAGGGAAAGAAAGTCTTTTAGCGGTGGTACATGCTGACGGCAACAATATGGGAGCGAAAATTATGGATATGCTTCATGACGAGGCAGACTATGATAAAGCTGTTCCTTTGATGCGTGAATTTACGAATAGAACAGCAGATTGTTTTGAGACAGAGGGAGATGCCGCTTTAAAGAAATGCCAGTCTGATTTGCTGCAAAAATATAAACAGGCGATAAAGGATAATAAGCTGAAAGAAAGCAGTCTGGCTTACCGCAGGATTAT
>CANOBT010000175.1 GCA_947564305.1 uncultured Lachnospiraceae bacterium
ACTTAAAATCCCTCGGTGGCAACATCGTGCCGGTTCAAGTCCGGCCACCAGCATTAAAATAAACAGCCGAAAACTCAAGGATTTTCCAATGAAATCAACGTTTTTCGGCTGTTTTTTATGCTTATAATTAAATAATAATTATTTACTATAAATAAATAATAATTAACATTTTTTGTCATGAATTTTGTCATGAAAATTGCTAAGAAAAAGCACATTTCCAAACCGGTTAGATGCTTCTCTCTGGGCGTTCCTGTTTTTGTCTTCCATTGCGTGTCTGTAAACTCCCTTCATCACATAATCCGTTTCCCATCCCCCCATCCGCATGATATCCTCTTCTGGTACGTTCATAGCACTCATTTTAGATGCGAAATAGTGACGTAGCTTGTGAAGGTTAAATTGTGGCATATTTAGTTTTTTTTGTGTGATTTTAAGAAATTCTGTTATATGCCCTGGGTGTCCCTTGTATATGTACCCCTTCTTCCGTATCTTGTCTGCTATCTCCATAGGTATGATAACGTCTCTTGTGCTTGCTGTAGTCTTCGTGCTTTTTGTAATCCATTCTTTATTTTCGTTGAGTACTTTTGCTTTTGTTATGTGGACAATATCTCCTTCTATGTCCTCTACAGTCAGAGCGCATATTTCTGATCTGCGCAGTCCGTAGCAAGCTAAAATAACAGGTATCTCATACTCTGTACCCTTGAGTGTATCAAGAAGCCGTCTAATATCCTCGTCAGAGGGGATATAAGGCGCATTCTTGACCTTTTGCGGCAGGGTAGTAGTAAGTTTAAGGCTTGGGCAGAAAGTGCCTAAAACAGCCGATATGAAGCCGTGGTGGTTGCGTACAGTCTTAGGACTGCATTTCTTCGCAAGCCTGTTTATTTCTGACTGTACGTCTATTGCTGTAATATCGTAAATGCTTTTTGATAAAAACGTTTCTGGTATCTGGCGGGTGATAGTCACATAGTCCCGGACGGTGCTTGGGGACAACACATTCCTTTTAGATTCAATATATTTCTCCGCGGCAGCCCTAAAGGTCATAATTTCATGTTTCCCCTGCACCTTTTCCAGTTCCTTCGCCATCTCCAGCATAGCTTCTTTCTGCGTCGGTTTCCCCTCAAACGTGACGGTATACGTCTTCCCCTTATACATTTTTCTGATCCGGTAGGAGCCGGACGGGAGCTTTTCGATTTTCATAGATCCCCCTCACTTTTTGCTATCATATCATTTAGATAGTTCCTGTCCCATAACTTAACACCTAAAATATTGGCTTCCTCGATTGCCTGCGGCGTAAAATACTGGTTAGTCAATACAACAGCTATATCCTTTTTATAAATTCCTTTTCCTGCAACAGCCTGTTGAATAGCAGAATTTCCTATAGGCTTATCATATCGTTTGCACTGTATCGCGTAGCTAATGCTTTCTTTTTCTGCTAATATGTCTATTCCGTGATCACCGCTTCCTTGTGTGACCGTCACATTTTTAAATCCGTTTTTCCTCAAAATATCAGCACAGAAATATTCAAACTGGTGTCCGTCCATATTATCAAAGGAGTTAGGGACTGTAACAGCGCTTTCCATCATGTCATCTATTTGTTTTTCTATGTTATTCAGATTAGAGTTTAGTTCATCTAAGTCCCGGCTCAAATTTTTTACTTCTTTTTCTTTTCTTTCTTCTCGGATTACATGAGCATTACACATAACTGCGTATCGTTCCCAGTCAAAAGATTTTTCTCTATGGATATAAACCGGATTTACTGGTTTTCTATATTTTGTTGGTTCATAGTCTTTTTCTATTTTTTGTTTTTCTTCATTTTTAGTTTGTCCTATATTATCAGAAAAAGTTTTTTGAATATATTCAAGTTCTTCTTCGGATAATGGATTTATCTGTTCTGGCTTTTCTTCCACCATCAGTTTTTCGGTTTCTTTATAAGTTATTCCTTCACTATATAAATCATCTTTCTTTTTAAATTTCTTTGAAAGCTTTTTAAAATACAATATGATTTTATTATATTTCTTTTTTAAAGAACCGTCTAAAATCTTGCGAATAAAAATATACAAAACATATATAGCAAAACAAATTATCGCAAACGGAATAATGGCTACTGCAACATATAATACTATTGCGAATAAAACCATATATGAAAATATCTTTAAAAAAGTTTTGTTAAAAAACAATTTGAATATCCATATAAAAGGCTCCAACCACCACCCAATAAATAACCAGTACAAACACCCTTTTCTCATTTGTCTTGCCTTTGTAAAAATATTGTTTGCGATTTAAATATAACTATATCATATATATAATTCTAAATCAAAATATTTTTACAATAAATAAAAATTGAGTAATATTATACCTTGCTACTAAATATATTATAATGGAGGTAAGGAAACATGAAAAAATCAGAGAACAAAAAAATAATCTCGGGGGGGTGGACAAGCAGCCTGTTTTCCGGGAAAAAGAGTGGTATAGGGAGAAGATAGCAGAAATGGTGGCAGAAATAAAAGATGTGTGGATTCTAAAAGCCATACATAATTTTATTGTAGGAATGACAAAAGAGGGGGATTAACCACCCTCTTTTAAACTTTCTGCAATTTTCGCGATTGTTTCCCAGTCTCTTTCATTCAATTTTACAAGAGCATCAATTAACCGCTTTTTAATATTCTCGTCTGGTAAATTCATTACTTCGCTTGCAAAATTTCCTATTTCTTGGCTTCTCGTCCTTTTTATCGTAGGCCTCCCTTTTCCGGTTAAAAGCCAATCCTTATTTATAGGTTCCCCATCAATAGTCATTTTTGTATAGATATCTTCGATTACTCCTTTACTGGGGTTGATATCATCAACATTTAAAATTCTCCATATATATTGTGGGGTTTTGTTGATTATTTCTCCTATTTCTGTTTGAGACTTACCGCTTTTCTTAAAAATGTCTCTTATTCTGACAAGAATATCGTTCACTTCCATCACCTCCTATTATTGATAATACAGCACTTTAAATTAAAAGTCAAATATTTTTAAATTGAATTTAAAAAAGTATTGACAAATAAATTGAATTTAACTATAATAAAATTGGATTTAAAGAAAGGGGACAAAAATGAATAAGGACGCAAAACAATCAAAAAAAGAAAGCCGCCATGCATTGTATCTTTCTATAGTTGCTTTGGTTATAAGCATTATAGGCCTAATAATTCGAGTAGCTTCGGTATTATAGAGGCTATAAATGTGGAAGCAATAGCAATTATTGAAAGCACCATGGAAATACGAGACTGTTTTTTGGAATTTTTGTTCTCCTCTTCATAGTTTTCCAGTTGCTTTTCTACTAATTCAATTTGCTTTTGCATAATTGCTAATTGTTGTTTTGTACTTTCGGCAATAGATTTTATTTCTTCAAGTTGTTCATAACTTAATTCGCGATCTGTTTCTTCATCCGCATTTTGAAGATTGATATTTGCCTTGATCGCTGATTGAAACATATTTGGAGCATCAAAAATATTCACAATCTTTCTCCTTTGTATTTGATAAGGAGATTATAACACAAAAAAAGGAGGTGTAACCATGAGTGAAAAAGAAAAAAACATCATCAGGAGGCTTTCCGACACTGTGCCCAAGCTGGACAAGGATAAGCAGAACTACATTCTTGGCGTGGCAGAGGGTATGGCGATTGCAAAGGACAGCCAGAGAGACAAGCAGTTGCAGGAAGCGTAGGAGGTGAGGGAAACGGACACTTCGAAGATTAAAACGCCCCATTCAGTACCAAGAATACCGAACAGGGCACGTAACCAATAAACCACACTTACTGGCTACAGGAAGATTTTACCATAAAACTCCTGTACCGGCAAGAGAACAGGAGGAAAAGATGAAAACATTTGAAGAAGTAGTACAGGACATTGACCAGTCCGAAAAGAACGTGGACAAGGTTTTGAAAGCAGGACGGCTCCAGCGCCACGAAGCGGCTCCCATGAGTAAGGATATGCTGGCAATGATTCTGAATTATGCGGTGGGGACACTGGCCATGGTGATGGGCTTTGCCGCGCTGTATATGGTCATCTACTTTATGGGGACGTGAAAGGAGGGAAAGGATGTATATACCGGAGTTTGTTTGTGGAATTTTTGCCACAATGATCACGGAAGTGGTAGCCGCAATCATATGGTACAACTACACAAAAAAGAAGTAAGGAGGGGATGGGTATGCCGAGGGTGTCAATCAACAAAAATAAATATCTGCAAAAAGATCTGCAGGAGTGGATCATTGGCAGGATGCATACTCTCGGGAAGAATCAGGAGTATATGGGCGAAAGATTGAATCTTACACAGCAGACCTTTGGCTATAGACTGAGAAATTCGAGTTTCACAAACGCACAACTTCCGATCATTTTTAAAGAATTGGAAGCGACAGACGAAGAGATTCTTCGGCTGATGAAATTATAAGGAGGAAAAGGGAAATGGGTGGATTGGAAATTGAAAGACTGCAGGAACGTGTACATGGGATGACAGAGGATCAGCAGAGGGTGATTGCGGAATCTTTACCAGACAGTATTCTCTGGGAGGCTGTCTACGGCAGATTTTTATATCTTCGTGGTCGTACAGAAGTGATCAGTCAGGTTATTAATAATTAAAGGAAAAAGAAAGATGGAAATGATTGAAAATGCCATGGTAATTGACTGGTGGTGGGACGAGCAGGAATACCGGGTTCCAAGCAAGGCTCGGATGAAAAAACAAAGGCAAGCCTACGAGGAGGCAGAAAGAGAGGACCGGAAAGATGAATTTATATGAAATAGACCATGAAATCCTTGGTTGTGTGGATATGGAAACAGGAGAGATAGTCAACGTGGATGCGCTGAATGCTTTGGAGATGGAGCGTGGTGCAAAGATTGAAAATATCGCCTTGTGGATTAAGAACCTGTTGTCCGATGCGGAGCAGATAAAAGCGGAAATGGACGCACTGGCAAAGCGTGAGAAGTCGGCAAGGAATAAGGCTGAAAATCTCAAGAAGTATCTTTCGGGATATCTGAATGGTAGTAAATTTAGTACTTCCAAAGTAGCAATATCCTTTAGAAATTCTACGTCTGTTGAGGTTTCTGACATTAATAAGATAATGTCTCTTGATGATGCGAACAGTTATTTGAAATATTCTGAACCAATGCCGGACAAGGTAGCTATTAAAAACGCTATCAAAAGCGGCGTTCAGATTCCGGGGTGCAGTTTGGTAGAAAAATCAAATATTCAAATTAAATAAATTGAATGGATATGCGGACTGCCGTTTGTGACGGTTGGAGAGGAATTATAGGAGGATAGGGAAAGTGGAAAATGCAAAATGTTATGAACTGACATTGACCCCTAATTATGTGTCGGACTGGACTTTTAACGATGCAATTCGGGAGTTAATTCAGAACGGTACAGACCAAGAAGTTTTGGATAAAGAAAAGCATTTCAGCATTGAGTATGACAGAGAAAGGCAGGTTTTGCAGTTGAAAAACAGCAAATCTGCACTCAAAATCAACACTCTTTTGCTTGGCAGAAGCAGTAAGGCAGGAAATGATGATACTGTCGGACAGTTCGGCGAGGGTTATAAGATAGCCGCCCTTGTCCTAAATCGCATCGGAAAGACCTTTACAGTGCTGAACAATGAAAAAAACGAGGTATGGGAATCAAGGTTTAAGAACTCCGAAAAGTGGCTTGAAAAAATCCTTGCTTTTTATATCAGTAAGAAAGAAACGGAAGATACTGGACTTTGTATAGAAGTTGGGAATGTGTCTTGGGAAGAATATCGCGGATTGTCTGACGTTTGGATGAAGTTTGACGAAGATGATTACATGGGCATGAACGTGGTAGATACATCATATGGCGAGATTCTTACAGATGAAGATTTTTCCGGAAAAGTATATGTCAATGGATTGTTTGTCAACTGCAATGCGGCTTTGAAATACGGTTACAATTTCAAGCCAAAATACATAAAGTTGGAGCGTGACAGAAAGGCTTGTGATTCTTTTGACGCAAGAGAAATTACTTGCCGCATGATTGCGGAGGGTATGGTAAGAGGTGGCATTCCGATTGAGGAAGTAAATAGAATGGTCAATGAGAATGCTGATGATGTGTACAATTTTGAATACAACACATATGAAAATGACATTCAAAAGGTGCAGGAAGTTCTTCTTAATGCTTTTGACAAACAAAACCCACAGCCTTATTCAATCCCTGTTAGTTCACAGGATGAAATTAAAAAGGTAAAGTCTTATGGCGGCAATCCTGTTGTAGTTCCGTCTAAGGTTGCGAAACTTCTTAAAAATGAAACAAGCAAGAGAATCAAGGAACTTGTGGAGCTTCCGAGCGCAAATGCTTTGACTTTAAGAGGCAGGTTTAATCGGTGGTATGACATTTACGCTGATAAATTGGAAAGTGAAGCCAGGGCGGAGTTGAAAAGCCTTATTGATGAAATGGAATAATTATTAGGAGATTGGAGGATTAGGGAAATATGAATAAATTCCGCGAATTACGTGCAGATGAAATAGACTGCCGTGTCGCTATGGTAAAAGAAAATGGCTGTTCTCTTTTGCTCTACAAGGACGCAAGGTGTGACATGAATATACTTGATGAAACAGTCGGGGAAATGAACTGGCAAAGACAGCATGACAGGGATAATGCAAACTGTATTGTGTCTATCTGGGATAAAGAAAAAAGCCAGTGGATTTCAAAGGAGGACACAGGCACGGAAAGTTACACCGAAAAAGAAAAAGGGCTTGCGTCTGACAGCTTTAAAAGAGCGTGCTTCAACTGGGGGATTGGAAGGGAACTTTATACTGCGCCTTTTATCTGGATTCCGAAAGAATCCGTAACCATAAAGCCGACTGGACAGAAATTTACTACTTTTGACAGATTCAGAGTAACACAGATTCTTTATGAGAACGGTGCAATAGTGGCATTGGCAATCAGAAATGATTCGCTTGGGAAAATGGCGTTTGCCCTTGATATAAGAAAAAAGGATAGTAAGAAATGAATCTGATTGGAAAAATAAAGGACATTGGACGGACATTAGACGGAAAGTATACATTAACGCTTGAAAGCCCTCAAATAGCCGCAGACGAAGCCACAAGTCTATTACAGGAAGAACGGCTTGACGTTGAAATCAAAAAGCACAGAAAAAAGAGAAGTCTTGACGCAAATAGTTATTATTGGCTTTTACTTTCCAAACTTGCAGAATCATTAAATGTAAGTAAGCCATATATGCACAATTCTATTCTACGGAGATATGGACAGATAGAGAGGATAGACGGACAGGCAGTATATATTGTCATCCCAGATACAGAATCAGCACAGAAAGACGTGGATGAAGCGCAACTTTACCACTTAAAACCTACATCACAAGTAAAGGAGGGAAAAGGCGGCATGATGTATAGAACCTATATGCTGTTGAAAGGTTCCAGCGTGTATGATGTGAAAGAAATGTCTGTGCTGATTGACGGGATTGTGAATGAATGTAAAGGAATGGGAATTGAAACAATTCCACCAGATGAGTTGCAACGAATGATGGCGGCTTATAAAAGAAATTAGGTAACTATTAACCAATGTTCATGCGTTAGTTACATATATCACGAATAAACTGGCGGCAGCGAGTGGTCTCCGTTGCCGCCAGAAAGGAGGGAATGTGAGTGCATGCAGATACAAGTGGACACACGCGAACATGCCAAAGAATGGGAGCGCATAAAAGGGCAGTTTGACGCTCTGGGAGTGCAGTATTTCCGTTCAAAAATGTATGTGGGAGATTATCAGTCTTTGGACAATCCAAGGTTGGTAATCGACCGCAAAAAGGACTTGCAGGAGATATGCGGGAATGTCTGCCAGCAACATGAGCGTTTCAAGGCTGAATTACTTCGTGCAAAAGAGCAGGGGATAAAATTGGTTATCCTCTGCGAGCATGGGGCAGATATTAAGAGCCTTGAAGATGTATTTTTCTGGAGCAATCCAAGACGACATCAGATACGGTGGAAAACGGTCAACGGCAAGCGTGTAAAGGACGTAATATCAGCTAAGGCAGTTGACGGGAACCAGCTTTACAAGTCGCTGTGTACGATTCGTGATAGGTATAATGTTGACTTTGTTTTCTGTAAAAAGGAAGAAACGGGGCAGAAAATCATAGATATTCTTGGTGGTTCGCATGACTAAGGAAGAAATAAAAGACCTCTATTCCATGAAAGATATTCTGGAACGATACGGGCTGCCACAGCCGAACAGGGCAGGTTTTATATGCTGTCCGTTCCACAAGGAAAAGACGGCGAGCATGAAGATATATAAGAAAGATTTTCATTGCTTCGGTTGCGGTGCAAATGGTGACATATTCACCTTTGTTATGCTTATGGACGGACTGACTTTTAAAGAAGCATTTAAAGAACTTGGTGGGGAGACTGACAACAGTTTCTCCACCAGATTAAAGATTTACCAAGCCCAAAAGAAGCGGGAAATGCAACGGAAAACAGAGGATAAGCTAAAGAGGAAACGGGAACTGAACTATCTGCTGATGGAAGTTTACCGCAAGTGGCTTGAAAGGCTTGAACCGCTTTCTGCTGCTTGGTGCGATACTTACAATGCATTGCAGTACCAAGAATATCTATGGGAAATATTAAACGATCCGGAGGAATGTTATGAAGCAATTCAATGAATTAAGCAAGGAAGAAATTCTTTCCGGTGAAATTTTTGAAGAAATTTTGAATGAAGCTGATGAAATAAAAAGGGCTGATCTGATTTCAAACTTAAAGCTTCGCGCCAAAGAATTAGGAGTGAAAAGTTTGTTTGATGAAAAGTTGAAAACCTATCAGAAAATTGATACGGAAACGAAAAGGAAGTATCAAGGGGGCGTTTATTCCAATAATGTGCCGCCAGATTCCAATATTGCCGAAGTTTTGCAAATGCTTGATTACAAGATTGAGTATGACAATGACGGAAACGAAAAAAGCAGGAAATTGCAGCAAACAGTCCGAAATTTTGAAATCATCATGGAGAATGACAACCGATTTGCAGGAAAGATTAAATTTGACGAGTTTTCAAGGCAAGAATACCTAATGGGGGAAATCCCGTGGGAAAGCGAATCCTGCGACCGTGCATGGGGAAGCCATGATGACGCGGCACTGTATTCTATTATACAAACGGATTATGGAGTGAAAAACAGGAACGATTATTTTGATGCAATCAAGAATGTTTCCATGCGCAACAGGTTCCACCCGGTAAGGGATGTCCTGGATAGCTTAGAATGGGACGGATCCGAAAGGATACGCAGTTTGTTGCCGGATTACTTAGGCGTGGAGGACACAGAGTATTCCTATCAAGTCATACGACTTTGGATGCTGGGCGCCGTTGCGCGAGTATATGAACCGGGATGTAAATTTGATTATACAATGATTTTTACTGGCCCGCAGGGATTAGGAAAAAGCACATTCCTCAAAATGATGGCGTTAAATGATAGCTGGTTTAATGATTCCCTTGACAGCTTGGATTCTGACAAGGCAGCGCAATCGCTTATGGGTTCATGGATTGTGGAGCTGGCAGAACTGAAATCACTGGCGCGGACGGCTGGCGGCGTAGAGAGCGTGAAGAGGTTCCTCACGGCGGTCCAGGACAAGTACCGGGTTCCTTATGAGCGCAGGGCAGATATATTCTTGCGGCAGTGCGTGTTTGCTGGTACTACGAATAAAAGTGATTTCTTGCAGGATGAAACAGGGAACAGGCGATTCCTAATTATCCAGACGGGCGTAAACAAACCTACAAAAAGCCTTTTTGTACCAGAAGCCATAGAGGATATGAAAGCAGCGTGGGCGCAGGCGGTACATATCTGGAAAACCGAACAGCCAGAACTTATCTTGCCGGATTCGTGCCGGGACGAAGCGCGGCGGTTGCAGGATGAGAGCATGGCTGATGATGGGAAAGTGGGAATCATTACGCAGTTTTTGGAGAATAAACAGCGTACTTGCGTGCTTGAGATTTGGAAAGCTGCACTGGAAAGACCTGATATTCCTAAAAAATGGGAATCGTCTGAAATAATGGACATAGTTTTATCAATTCCCGGATGGCAAAAGATGAAAAATTCTACAACTTTTGGTGAGTATGGAAAGCAAAAAGGACTGCAAAAAGTCAACCAAGTGTCAACCAAGTGTCAACCAAGTGCTACCAACTCATTAAAAAATGGAGAAAATTTGGAAGATAATTGCCAAAATTCAGCAGATGGCTTTATTTCAGTTGAAGATTTTGAACAGGAAGAATTGCCGTTTCAATAGCAAAAACACAAAAAGTTAGTTGCTTTGGTTGCTTTGGTTGACTTATTGAAGTCTTGAAACCCTTGATTTTACTGGATTTCAACCAAGTCAACTAAGTCAACCACTATATTAAAAAAGTATACATATATAAATATATATAAGGAATATAGTAGTAATAGTAGTAAAAGAAAAATGTTTTTAATGTTTGTTGAAAAAACTGGTTGACTTGGTTGATATGGTTGCAAAGGAGATTATCATGCAGGAAAAAATAGAGGAAAGGCATAAAAAGATTGCTCATATTCAGAATACGATTTGGGAGATATATAAAACGTTTCTGAAAAACCATGATATGGCAGAGTATAACGATAGATGGACAGAACTTATGCTGCAATATCGTAATAGGGCAGACGAAGAGTTATTCTCATTCTGTAAGTGCCAGTTTATCACATGGGAGCCGATCATAAGGATGTTTGGAGCAGAGTTTAGGAACACATCTGATTGAGTAGAAAGTATCAAACTGCCCGCAGTGGTGCAGGAAAAGGAGGGATAAGGGAAATGATGAGCAATAATATTAGCTGGCTTATGACAACGCCATCTGGTGATTGTAATTTTAAAAGTGCATTGAAAAGAGCTACCAATGAAGAAATCCGAGCAACAATCACTAATCTTGATGGAAAGAGTGGAGTAAAGACCAAGTTAAAGGCGCTGGAAGCGGAATTGAGAAGAAGAGCAAGGCGGTGATACCATGCGCAGAAAATGCCACACCTGCCTATGCCGGACATGCTTG
>CANOBT010000176.1 GCA_947564305.1 uncultured Lachnospiraceae bacterium
ACGGATGGTTGCAGTAGATTTTTCCGATCGGAAGGAGACAAAAAACCGTCTGAAACAGGCGTATTATCAAATGTTATGTGAATATACAGGGAAGTCTCTTCCCTGGGGGACGCTGACAGGAATCCGACCGACGAAAATTCCCATGGTTTTTCTGGAAGAGGGAAGGGACGATGCATTTATTCGGGAGTATATGCAAAATACCTATTTTGCATCGGCAAAAAAGATTGATCTTAGCATAGAAGTGGCAAAAAGGGAGCTTCAGCTGCTGCAAAGGCTGGATTATGAAAAGGGCTATAGTCTTTACATAGGAATTCCTTTTTGTCCCAGCACCTGTCTGTACTGTTCCTTTACGTCTTATCCCATTGGTGTATGGGAGAAGCAGGTAGACGCATATCTGGATGCCCTGGAAAAAGAGATTGATTTTACAGCAGAGCATTTTCGCGATAAACATCTAAACACGGTTTATATTGGCGGAGGAACGCCTACAACTTTAATGCCGCATCAGCTGCAGAGGCTGATTTGCAAAATAAAAAGCAGTTTTGATCTCTCCTGCTGTATGGAATTTACGGTAGAGGCCGGCCGCCCGGACAGTATCACGAGGGAAAAATTAAAGGTGTTAAGGGAAGAGGGAATTTCCCGCATATCCATAAATCCCCAGACGATGAAAGAAGAGACTTTAAAAATCATCGGCAGGCATCATACGGTGAGCGATACCATAGAGAGCTTTCATCTGGCAAGAGAGCTTGGCTTTGACAATATCAATATGGATTTAATCGTGGGACTTCCCGGTGAAACCATCGATGATGTGGAAGCTACGATGCAGCAGGTCGCAGAGCTTAATCCGGACAATCTGACGGTTCATTCTCTTGCTTTAAAGAGAGCGGCCCGCCTGAAAATGAACTGGGAAACTTATCAGAATATGACATTTGAGAATACAAATGAGACGATACAGCTGACGGCAGATTATGCCGGACAGATGCATATGACGCCCTATTATTTATACCGGCAGAAAAATATGGCAGGTAATTTTGAAAATGTCGGATATGCGAAGGACGGAAAAGAGGGCATTTATAATATTTTGATTATGGAAGAGAAGCAGACCATAGCAGCTCTTGGAGCAGGCGCGATTACGAAGAGGGTATATCCGGGCGGGCGAATGGAACGCTGTGAGAATGTAAAGGATGTGGCTCAGTATATTGAGCGAATTGATGAGATGATCTGGCGCAAGAGGAAATTATTTGAGGAGGAAATAAAATGGCATTAGTAAAAAAGCCTGTGACAGGCATGAAGGATATTTTACCGGAGGAAATGCAGATCCGCGATTATGTGATCCATGTAATTAAGGAGACCTACCGCGGCTTCGGCTTTACGCCGGTTGAGACGCCATGTATGGAAAACATCGCCAATTTGTGCAGCAAACAGGGCGGAGAAAATGAAAAGCTGATTTTTAAAGTATTAAAAAGAGGAGAAAAGTTAAAGTTAGAGAGTGCCAAAAGCGAAGCCGATCTTACCGATATGGGGCTTCGATACGATCTGACGCTGCCGTTGGCGCGCTTTTACGCCAATAATGCCAACAGTCTGCCATCCCCCTTTAAGGCGTTGCAGATCGGAAGCGTATGGAGGGCGGACAGGCCCCAGCGAGGACGTTACCGTCAGTTTACCCAGTGCGATATTGATATTCTGGGGGAGCCTTCCAATCTGGCGGAGATTGAGCTGATTTTGGCTACCACAACAACCCTTGGAAAATTGGGCTTTTCCGGTTTTGAAATCCGCATTAACGAACGGGAAATGTTAAAAGCCATGGCAGCTTACAGCGGTTTTCCGGAGGATGCGTACGAAAGTATATTTATTACACTGGACAAAATGGACAAGATCGGTTTAGAGGGCGTTGCAGAAGAATTAACGAAAAACGGTTTTGAAAAAGACATCGTTGAAACCTATTTGAACCTATTCACCAAAACAGAAGGGGCAGCAGACGGACGGGAGGCAATTGCACTTTTGGCAGAAGAGCTTGGAACATTTTTGCCGGAGGATATCAGAGAAAATCTGACTATGATTATAGACAGTGTAGAAAGGACAAAAACGGCAGATTTTAAAATGGTATTCGATCCCACGCTGGTGCGGGGAATGGGCTATTATACAGGAACGATTTTTGAGATTGCCATACCGGAATTCGGCGGGAGCTGCGGGGGCGGTGGACGATACGATAAGATGATCGGCAATTTTACCGGCAATCAGGTTCCGGCATGCGGCTTTTCCATTGGTTTTGAGCGGATCATTCTTCTGCTTTTGGAACAGGGCTTTCAAATTCCCGCGCAGCCGAAAAAAACAGCCTATTTAATAGAAAAGAAATATCCGGCAGATAAGCTTTGCGAAGTGATCGAAAAGGCACAAAAGGCCAGGGAAAACGGACAGCAGATTTTAATTGTCCGCATGAATAAAAACAAAAAGTTCCAGAAGGAAAAGCTGGCTGCGGAAGGCTATGAAGCCTTTGAAGAATTTTTTTGCAGATAGAAAAACGGCAATAAACAGGAGGTAGAGTATGGCAGAATCCATGCAGGGGCTGAAAAGGTCCCACAGATGTACAGAGGTATCAAATCAAAATATCGGGGAAACAGTCACAGTTATGGGCTGGGCGCAGAAAAGACGGAATCTGGGAGCTTTGATTTTTGTGGATTTAAGAGACCGTTCCGGTCTGCTGCAGATTGTTTTTGATGAAAACAGTGTGGGGAAGGAAGGCTTTTTAAAGGCCGGAACCATACGAAATGAGTTTGTTCTTGCAGTCACCGGAAAAATACAAAAACGTACCGCTGCCGTGAATGAGAATTTGAAAACAGGGGACATTGAATTGATCGCGGAGGATATCCGTATTTTATCCGAATCCGAGACGCCGCCGTTTCCCATTGAAGAAAACAGCCAGACAAAGGACGAGCTTCGTTTGAAATATCGGTATCTGGATTTGCGGAGACCGGATATACAGAAGAATATGATGTTAAGAAGCAGAGTGATTTATCTGATGCGCGAATTTATGGCGAAGGAAGGATTTTTGGAGATCGAAACGCCGATTCTCTGCAAATCCACGCCGGAGGGGGCGAGAGATTATTTGGTGCCCAGCCGCATTCATCCGGGGCATTTTTATGCGCTGCCCCAGTCGCCTCAGATTTATAAACAGCTTTTGATGTGTTCCGGCTATGACCGTTATTTCCAGATTGCCAAATGCTTTCGGGATGAGGATCTCCGGGCAGATCGTCAGCCGGAATTTACCCAGGCAGACATGGAGCTGTCTTTTGTAGATGTAGATGATGTGATTGACGTAAATGAACGTCTGCTGCAGTATGTATTTAAAGAGGCAATCGGTGTGGATATACAGATTCCCCTTCCAAGGATGCCCTGGCAGGAGGCTATGGACCGTTTTGGGTCCGATAAGCCGGATACCCGTTTCGGCATGGAATTAAAAGATGTTTCCGAAATTGTAAAAAGCTGTGGATTCGGTGTGTTTACAGGAGCTTTGGAAAACGGAGGCTCTGTCCGGGGAATCAATGTCAGCGGACAGGGAAGTATGCCCAGAAAGAAAATAGATAAGCTGGTGGAATTTGCCAAAGGCTATGGCGCCAAAGGACTTGCTTATCTTGTGATCAACGAGGACGGCAGCTACAAATCTTCTTTTGCAAAGTTTATGACAGAGGAAGAGCTTGCGGCTCTGGTTTCGGCTATGGAAGGAAAACCGGGAGATCTGCTTTTATTTGCGGCAGATAAAAATAAAATTGTATGGAATGTACTGGGTGCATTGCGTCTTGAAATGGCAAAGGAATTGGATTTGCTGGACCCCGATCAGTATCATTTCTTATGGGTGACGGAGTTCCCGCTGCTGGAATGGTCCGAGGAGGAGAACCGTTTTATGGCGATGCATCATCCTTTTACCATGCCTGTGGAAGAGGATTGGGAAAACGTGGATTCCAATCCCGGTGCAGTGCGGGCAAAGGCCTATGACATTGTGTTAAACGGCACGGAGCTTGGAGGCGGTTCGGTCCGTATCCACCAGAACGATATTCAAGAGAAGATGTTTGAGGTTTTAGGCTTTACAAAGGAAAGTGCCCATGAGCAGTTTGGATTTCTGCTGGATGCATTTCAGTACGGCGTACCGCCTCATGCAGGACTTGCCTATGGCGTCGACCGTATGGTGATGCATATGGTGCATGCAGATTCCATTCGTGATGTTATTGCTTTCCCGAAAGTAAAGGATGCTTCCTGTCTGATGACAGAGGCGCCGGGAACCGTGGATGAAAAGCAGTTAGAGGAGCTTTGGCTGCAGATTACAGATACGGAATAAAAAGAAAAAACAGAGAAACAGGCATCCGCAAGGGTGCTTATTTCTTTTTTATATCCTTTGAATCTTTATCACATAAAATAAACATTTGCATACAATAATAAGAAAATAATTGTAGGAGCAAAAGCTTTGGCAGTCATTGTAATAGATGCCGGACATGG
Organism: uncultured Lachnospiraceae bacterium; assembly: GCA_947564305.1. The sequence continues at coordinate 4,489 of CANOBT010000176.1, forward strand.
CGGCTTCGATAATGGCGCAATGTATCAGGGGAGAAAAGAAAAGGATGATAACCTTAACCTGGCATTGGCCGTAGGAAAAATATTGGAACGGCAGGGATATCATGTAGTATATACCAGGACGACGGATATTTATCAGTCTCCTTACGAAAAAGCCCAGATCGGAAACGAGGCGGGGGCAGATTATTTTATTTCCTTTCACCGGAATTCCGGAGAAAACGACAACACCTATAACGGTGTGCAAACGTTGATTTACGGAGGCGACGAGAGAGCGGAGCGTCTGGCAGAGGATATCAATGAGGAGCTGGAAAAAGCAGGATTTGTAAATCTGGGCATTGAGGAGAGAACCGGTCTTGTCGTTTTAAGAAGAACAGAGATGCCGGCTGTGCTGATTGAAGCCGGATTTATTAACCATGACCGGGACAATGAAATTTTTGACAATAATTTTAACGAGGTTGCAAGTGCGATTGCAATGGGGATTGAGCGTGCCGTTCCTTTAGAAGGGAATATCACAGATCAAAGCACAAAGGAAAGAGATGAAAACCCGGCTTCGGTATTTGGCATCGAGGTAGGAAGGTTTGAATATCGGACAACGGCAAATTTTATGGCAGAACAGCTGACGGATCAGGGATTTGACAGTTATGTTGCAGAAGAAGATCAGATTCTTCATGTGATAGCAGGAAAAGAGGATTCTTTGGAAAATGCCTTAAAGCTTCAGAAAGAGCTGCGAAATCTGGGGTATGTGACAATGGTGGTATCTACAATGAGATAAGCTGAGATAAGCGTTTTAATCTGTTTTTAATCTTTCTGCTGTAATCTGAAAAGCAAATAGTTATAATGGAGATACTGTAGAGAAATTTTCGTTTACAGCAGGAGGATATATGCGGTTACTTGTAGTAGAAGATGAGAAAGATATGAACCGGATTCTTGTTAAAGAACTGGAGTCAGAAGGTTATCTGGTGGATAGCTGCTATGATGGGGAGAGTGCATTTGATTATTTGTGTATGGCAGAGTATGATGGTGCAATTTTAGATATTATGATACCGGGAATGGATGGATTTTCCATTGTAAAGAAGATACGCAGCAGAGGAATTTCGACCCCGATTCTGTTTTTAAGTGCAAAAAGCGATGTCAATGATATCGTCCGGGGACTTGATCTGGGTGCAGATGATTATATGATAAAGCCTTTTAAATTCAAGGAGCTTTTGGCAAGAGTCCGCATGATCACCCGAAAAAAGGCCGATGTTCATGAAAATATCTACAGATGCGGCGACCTGATGATAGACTGTAATGACTGTACAGTAAAAAGGGAAGGAAGATTGATTGAGCTTTCCCCAAAGGAATATTCGATATTGCTTTATTTGATCCGCAATCAGAATATTGTAGTGACCAGGGAACAGATTGAGGCGAATATATGGGATTTTGAACGGGACAATACATCAAATCTGATTGATGTTTATATTCGTTACCTGAGGAAAAAGATTGATGATGGTTTTGAATTTAAGATGATTCAGACCATTCGAGGGGTGGGATATATATTAAAAGGAAACAGCTAAAACAGGTATCCATTATCCGCTATATCGTAGTGATCCCTGCGGTTGCGCTGATTACAATGGCAGTGGTTATATTGGTGGTGATTCGGCTTTTGTCCAATGCAGCCATAGATTCTGAGATCAAACGGAGCCTGGTAAAAGACGTAAGAGTGAACAGGAACAATATTTTTGTGGAAAATAATGAACTGGTGATCCCAGAGGATCTTTTCGATCAAAGCGATTCGGTTTATTTTTTGATTTTAAGAAGAGACGGATCTATTATAGAAGGAGAGTATCCGGAAGAGGCTTCAGAGAGACTGGCACAATGTGAGATAGACGCAGGCATCAGCCATACCGTACTCTTCCAGGGTATGAAATATTATATCAGAGACAGCAGGATTGAAAAATACCAGGGAACGACGATTTTTATACGGGGTGTCATCAGAAGATCGGATGCGGAAAGTTTTTACCGCAGGATTGAGTTGGCTGCCTATATCAGTATGGTGTGTGTGTTGTTTTTCATGTTTATCTGTGAGATTATTCTGGCAAAGCGAATTTCGAAAGAATTAAAAAATATGTGTAATACGGCGGCGAGCATCGGTTCTAATCTGGATTTATCCCAGAGAATGGAATGTGAGGATCAGTTTTATGAAATTGCAACCTTAGCGCAGGCCAATAACCGTATGCTGGATCAGATGGAGCAGACGCTTAAACAGCAGGAGCAGTTTACATCAGATGTTGCCCATGAGCTTCGAACGCCGGTTGCAGTTGTGCTTGCACAGTGTGAATATGTGACGGGGAAGAAATTAAGCGAAGCGGAGACAAAGGAGTTTATTGAGGTGGTCTGCCGGCAGTCCGGTAAAATGGACATGCTGATTGTGCAATTACTGGAACTTTCCCGATTGGATCAAGACCGGATGACACTGCAGCATGAAATGTTAGATCTGATGGAAATTGTACAGTTTGTTTGTGAGGAGCAGCAGGACAAGGCAGCAGAAAAAGTGACCATAAATCTGGATTTAAAAGAAGTGTTTTCCAGAGGAGATATCAATCTGATCTCGATTGTGATTTTGAATTTGCTTACAAATGCAGTAAAATTCAGCAATCCAGGGGGACAAATTGATATTTCCACAGGAGAAGAAGACGAGTGGGTATATGTGTCGGTAAAAGATTACGGAATTGGAATCGATCCGGAGGATCTGGAAAATATCTTTCGTCGGTTTTATAAATGCGACAAATCCAGAAATGCGGAGGGCTTTGGCCTTGGACTTTCCCTTTCGGAAAAGATTGCCGTAAAACACGGCGGGAAGATTACGGTTTCAAGTGAAAAAGGAAAAGGCAGTGTATTTACCTTATATCTGCCGAGGGTTCAGATCTGAAATATATGCTTGGGGATTATTATTGTCAAGGCTTTCATTTTGGTATTGAAATTTTATTGATGATTGCATATAATGTACTTAATAAGACAACTGGGGTAGATAGATGAAGCCTATCCGCTCCGGGAAAATATCAAGTAATCAAAAAATAGTCACTCTATCTTCGCGGGGCAGGGTGACTATTTTCTATGTGTGTAATTCAGAATGGCTATGATTACGCTGACAGTAGTCAAAATTATCATTAGTTCCTCATATGTACTCATAGATACCACCCCTTTCGTAAGACCTCCGAAACGAATGGAATCACCCTCCCAGTTGCCCGGGTAAATATATTATTGTCATGGTGCAGCAATTTCCCGATTTGAAATCGGTAAAAACAGGTCACATTTGAAATGCGGGCGCAAGATTGCGCTGAGTGATACTTTCCTCGTTTGAAATGCAGAAAGTATCGTGTGGCACTCCATAGCCCGAAATTCTAGGCGTAATGTCTATTGATGGTAATTAATATCAATTGAATGCTAAAACGCTTGTATGCTGCAGATAGAGCTGATATTTCAGCTTTACTGGTTTTCGCAAGATTGGCGAATATTGGCGATAAAAGATTTTCACCACACCACTAGCGTTTACATCTATGTGAGCTTTATTTTGGAGTTGTCTCAGTTTAGGACACCCTGCCGTTGTAGCTTGTTGCAATGTTTTCCCGGTTGCTGGGAAAGTCAATATTCTTGGCTGCCCTGCTGCTGATCAGATGTCCCAATTTGGGGAGTCTCTGGTGTAAGTTTATTCCTTTGGGGGGCATCAGTCCTTTTTTGATATTCAGGTATTTTGGTTAATAGTTCTATTTGTTCTATTGCCCGGTCTATTTGTTCATCAGCCTTTTTCTGTCCTTCCACATTTAGCATAGAATAGAATTTTGCAAAGATATCACCTACTTTTTTTAGGCATCTTTCCAAATATGCAGATTTGAATTTAATTTCTGCTGGTGTCAGCTCCTCCCCGCGATCTAGTTTAAGCATAAGCTCATCAAAACGGAAATCGTCTAATTGTTCCCAATTTATACCACGAGTATTAGTGTGCAATCTTAGTGAGGAATCATTATATGATTCATTTGGTTTATCATATGATGATTGCAAGGGGCGCGTAAATGGCTTGGGAGAACCCTCTGTTTCATAAAGCTTAAAAGGTTTGGCTCTTTTCTTTTCAAGCTCTATTTGCTTGGCATCTTGCAGTTTATCAAGCCCTTCCGTAGAGCTAGCATAAGAATGAGAATGTTTATATGATATATAGTCGTAGGCTTTTTGGGCAATCTGCTTTATGTCTTCTTTTTCCTGTTTGAATTGATCGGATTCAACATATTCCGTAATTGCTCGTTCTTCTTCGTCGGTTAATTCTTCATCTTTATTTTGAAATTTTTGTAAAGCAAAATTAAAAGATGGATATTTGTTAGTATGGCACTCAGAATTATCATTTGTAGAGCTATCTACTATGCGTGTTTGTTGAGAATCCCTCCAACCAAGGAGCAATTCGAGGTCAACATTATAGAAACTACATAGTTTTTGGAGAATTTCTATTGGTGGTGTCCTCTTACTATTTTCATACAAAGAGTATGAGGCAATGGTTATTCCAAGGTATTTAGCAATATCTTTCTGCAATATTCCTTTTTCGCGCCGTAATTTTTTTAGATTACTTAAGTCCATATTTTTACCTCTTTTAGCGTAGCATACCATAAAAACAGAATGAAATCAACAAAATGTAAAAAAATGTTGACATTTAACAAAATGTAGATTATTATGTGTTTGTGATTTACAAATTGTAAAATTAAAAAGGAGAAAATATGAAAATTAACAGAGAGAAAATTAATGTTGCAATGGCTAAACAGAAAAAGACAGTTGCACAATTGGCAGAAGCCTACGGTGTAAGTCGTTCAAGAATGAACATTATTCTTAATAGCCAGACTGTAACACCTGTAACCGCTGGAAGATTAGCAGATGCTTTAGGCATTGATGTAACTGAAATTATCGAAGATTAAATCGAAAAGGAGAAAACAAATGGCAAAAGTATTTAGACATTATGCAGAGGTAAATGAGAAGTCGTTGGAGGGGCTCACAGTGGCAGGGGCATTCACCGGAATCAATGCAGAGGGCAATGGCATGATTCTGGAATTGGAAAGGACGATTGATAACGTAACTATTGGTGTTGATGTGGTTTACAATCCCGATTATGAGGATGGAGAAGTTCCCTTCATGGTATCTGGGGAATATGTGAAGCGTATCCAGTAAGCGAGGTGGTTCTTATACTATCACAGGAAGAACTTGCGACAATGGCAAAAAGAGAGGAAAAACGACTTGGCGTAGGCAGTGAAGAATTTATACAGCAGCATAATGAAATCATGCAGATGATTAAGAACGCCAAGCAGGAAGGAGAGAAAACAGATGGAACAGATAGTGCAGATGGTAACGCTTAAAGAAGCATCCAGCCGGACAGGCATAAGTTATGACAGACTTCGGAAAATGTGCATTAATAACCAGATTGTGCATATCAAGGCAGGAAGTAAGTTTTTGCTGAATTGGGAAAAGCTGGTAGATTATTTGAATAACGGGGAGCAGGAGGGTTAGCGAGTTATGGCAAATAGAAGAATGTTTAGTTTGAGTGTTGTTGATGCGGATAAGTTTTTAGAAATGCCAGCAACAACGCAATTATTATATTTTCATCTTGGTATGAGGGCGGATGACGATGGATTTATTTCTTCGCCAAGAAAGATACTGTCATTTACAAACTGTACCAATGATGATTTGAAAGTACTTATTTCCAAAGGTTTTATTATTCCATTCGAGAGCGGAATAATAGTTATTACTCACTGGAAACAGCATAATTATATACCATCTGACAGATATCGGAAAACAATACATACAGAGGAACGTACACAGTTAGAACTTGTTGAAAATGTATACAAACTGAATACAAGTGGTATACAAAATGTATCTGATACAGATACACAGTATAGGTTAAGTAAGGATATAGTTAGTATAAGTAAGGATAAAGAAAGAGAGGGTATTAACTATCAGCAGATAGCTGATATGTATAATGAGATTTGCATCTCATTTCCCCGGCTGACTAAATTATCCGATTCCAGAAAGAAAGCAATCAAAGCCAGATTGAAGCAGTACAGCGTTGAGGACTTCCAAAGGCTTTTTACAATGGCAGAGGAGAGCAGTTTCTTGAAAGGACAGAATAACCGGAATTGGTCAGCCAACTTCGACTGGCTCATAAAGGATTCAAACATGGCGAAGGTGCTTGACGGCAATTATGCGGACAGGCAGTCAGTGCAACAGGAATCGGAGGAAGGAGGAAGGTCACATTACAAGAGCTATGAAGAATTTGAAAGGGAACTCAGGGAAGCGCTTGGAGAAGAAA
>CANOBT010000177.1 GCA_947564305.1 uncultured Lachnospiraceae bacterium
CAATGCCAATTACATAGGTCAGATCATAAATATACACTCCAAAATGTATCAATATGCCTGTAAATTTGGATTTGGTATGCTGGTAGAGTTTATTATGCTGATTGTGTTCCGTGTGAAGTTTAATTTCGGTATGCTGCTTGCCATTCCGTTTTTGATGGGATTTTTTATGTTTACTTTTGGTCTTGCCAGTATATTGATACATTTTGGAGTGTATATTTATGATCTGACCTATGTAATTGGCATTGTGCTCAATTTTGTCATGTTTCTAAGCGGGGTATTCTATTCGATTGAGGGAAGGATACCAGGATTATATGGCAGGGTGGCAGGCCGGGTGAATCCAGTAGCTTATTATATAGCTTCTTTGAGAAATATTCTGATCTATGATGTAAGACCGTCCTTTTTCTGGTTTTTTATATGGTGCATCGTGTCAGTCGTGTTGTCTGCAATCGGGGTTTGGCTGGTTCATAAGAATGAAAATAATTATGCGAAGGTAATCTGATATGGTATCAATAAAAGTAGAAAATCTGGTAATTAAATATAAGACATTGAATAGCACTTCAATACAGAGAAATTTTTTTCAGAAGCGGAAAAAGCGTTATACCTATACGGCGGTTGACGATATATCTTTTGAGGTAAAAAAAGGAGAGATATTCGGGTTGACAGGTCGGAATGGAAGCGGAAAGTCAACACTTTTGAGGGCAATAGGGGGAATGCTCGCCCCGGATTCCGGAAAAGTTGACCTAATGGGGCAGTCGGTATCTTTACTGGCAATCGGAGTTGGTTTTAAGATGGAGATGACTGGCAGAGAGAATATCTATATTGCGGGCTTGCTGCTTGGTTTCAAACAGAAAGAAATTAAAGAAAAAGAACAGGAAATAGTTGACTTTGCAGAACTGGGGGAATTCATAGACATGCCGGTAAGGACATATTCGAGCGGCATGTATTCGAGACTGGGATTTGCAATTACAGCTACATTGGAGACAGATATTCTCTTAATCGATGAGGTGCTTAGTGTCGGAGATGAACGTTTTCGTCAGAAGAGTTATGATAAAATGAAACAATTGATTACAAACAAAGAGAAGACCGTAATTATCTGTGCACATAACCGGACGATTTTAGAAGAGTTGTGTGAAAGGGTTCTTTGGATGGAGAAGGGAAAGATTGTTAAAGTAGGTAATGTAAAGGAGGTTATGGATGAATATGAAGAATATATGCATAGATAACAGATAGAGACATAATTAATAAACTTGTAGAAATGATTAATCGAGGAGGATAACAATGAGGAATAAGATGCGAAAAAAGATGCTTGCACTGTTAGTTGTATTAGCGATGGTTGGGGGGGTATGTACTGAAATAACGGTGTCTGCACAGGAGACAGAACAGGAGGAAAATTCGGGGAACAAAACTGAAGAAACAGAAGACACAGGGGACTCCGATAATACGGATGATACGAAGCCTGATCTTGTTGGTAAAGGTGAAATTCCAGACTCTGAGTTAACTTGGAAAGAAGAGAGGTATTGGCAAAAAGGTACTGATGATACAAAAACACTTATAGAGGACATACTAACTATTAGTGGGACAGGAAGTATACCGGTTTTCCAATCTGAATTGGATGTACCATGGGTACATGAGTATACGGATGACGATGGAAAGCAGGTAAAATACATATCAGTTACCAAAATAATCTTAGAGGATGGGGTGAAAGGGATTGATAAAAGTGTGTTTAGTAACCATAAACAGTTAAAGACAGTAGAGATAAAAGGAGATATAGAAAATATAGAGGCTTCTGCATTTAGTAATTGTGTTAGCTTGAATAAGGTGACAGCAGAAAAAGATATATCGACCATAAAAGATACTGCATTTAACGCATGTATCAGCCTGGAATGTATCGAGGTGAAAGGTGATATAGGGGTGATAGAAAAAGGTGCGTTTAATGATTCTAGCCTATCAGAAGTAATTGCAGGGAGTATAACAAATATAAAGGGTTCTGCATTTTCTAAATGTGCGAATTTGAATGCGATTAGTGTGAAAGGTGATATAGGCAGCATTGGAGAAAAAGCATTTTTTGAATGTAAAAATTTGAAAAGTTTCGATGTAACAGGAGGTATCGAAAAAATTGAGAATTCTGCTTTCAGTGGTTGTTCCAGTTTGAGCAGTGTGAATGCCCAAAATATAGATAGTATTGGTACATCTGCGTTTTTTAAGTGCGGTAATTTGAAAACAATCACCATAGCAAAGAACATAAATGAGATTGGAAATTCAGCATTTGAATCATGTGTCAGTTTGGAAAAGATTGTATATAGCCAGGTGAAACATATTGGAGACTCTGCTTTTTTAAGATGTCTTAATTTGACAGAGATAGATTTGTCCGATTTAACTACGTTGGGGAAAGAGGCTTTCAAATCATGTGCTTTGACGGCAGTAAGTCTCCCTAATGGACTGAAAACTATCGGTGATAGTGCATTTGAAGATTGCGTTGATTTGAAAAGTGTAAGTGTATCTGGCAGTACAACCAATATAGGAAAGCGTGCTTTTTATGGATGTAGCGGGTTGGAAAGTGTAGTTTTGAGTGAAGGATTAAAGATGATAGAAGCATCGGCGTTTAATGGCTGCAGAAGTGTAAAAAGTATAACATTTCCGAAAAGCTTGACAGATATACAGGCAAGTGCATTTGAATCCTGCACTGGCATAAGAGATATAACGCTGCCTGAAAATGTCAAGAGCGTGGGAAATGATGCATTTGGGAATTGTAATGCAGTTGAAAAAGTAACTGTTTTAAATAATAACTGTAAATTTGGAAGTGGAAACGCACTTCCGCCGAAAGCAGTTATATGCTGTCAGCCAGGTTCTACCGCGGCAAAATATGCTCAAAAGAATGGTAATGATTTTCAGGCCATTGGGAGTAATGGGAGACCACCGGTAACAGGAGCGGATTCTGTACCAAAAGGAACAGAACTTACGGATTCCAAGACAAAAGCTGACTATACGGTGACCAAGCCAAATGCTGCTGTCGAATATAAGGGAACCACAAATAAAAAAGCAACATCCGTTTCGATTCCGTCTACGATAAAAGTCGGAGGTGTCACTTATAAAGTAACAGGGATTGCCAAAAATGCATTCAAGAATAACAAAAAGCTGAAAAAAGTCACCATATCCGGCAATGTTAAGAGCATCGGAGCAGGAGCTTTCCAGGGGTGTACATCACTAAAGAAGGTTTCGATTTCAGCAAAGGTAATGAAGATTGGAAGCAAGGCATTCTATAATTGTAAGAAATTGAATTCGCTCACAATTAAGACAAAAAAATTGACCACAAAGAATGTAGGGAGCAAAGCGTTTACCAAAGCCGGAAGCAGTAACTACAAGAAGCTTAAAGTAAAAGTGCCCTCCGGAAAGGTCAAAGTTTATAAGAAACTGTTAAAGAAAAAGGGACTTTCATCAAAAGCAAAGGTAAGAAAATAAGGAGTTCTCCATGATTTCAGTAATAGTCCCGGTCTATAATACAGAGCGGTATGTGGGGCAGTGCATTGAATCAGTGCTGGCTTCTGCTTATAATGATTTTGAGTTGATTTTGGTCAATGACGGTTCCACAGACCGCAGTATAGAAGTGTGCAGAAAGTACCGTGAACAGGATTGCCGTATCAGGCTGATTGAGCAGAAGCATATGGGAGTATCTATTGCCAGGAACAGAGGATTAAGAGAGAGCAGGGGAGAGTGGATTGTATTTGTAGATTCGGATGATCTGATCTCCCCGGATTTCCTATACTTGGCGTCACGAAGAGAGTATGGGGAGTATGATCTGCTGTTATTTGATTTTGTATGCCTGCAAGAGAAAAGGCAACCGTTTATCGGAGCTAGACGTTGTGCGTTTAAACATTATGAAGAAGGTCGTTATAAGGTCAGGTATTTTGAATATGCGGACAGAGAAGAGATGCTTAGACACTTGTTGAATATGCAACAGATTGTAAAAGGGGGGAAGACAAGCCTGTGTTCTCCGTGTGCCAAAGTTTATCGAAAGTCAGTTATAGAGCGTTATTCGATACAGTTTCCTAAAGATATTGCGATAGGTGAAGACCGTATTTATAATATAGAGTATTTTATGAGATCAAATTTGTGTATATATGTACAAAAGCCGGTGTACTTAGTGAGAAACCGGCCGGGTTCCGCGATGCGAGGTTTTTGCGCTGATTATCTATCTATGGATACGAGATACCAAGAGCGACTGGAAGGAATTATAAAAAGGGAAGGGATGCTGCCATTGCTTAAGAGGGCGTATTATAATAGTGTCCTCATGAGTATGGCAGATGTCCTGATAAGGGGGATTTTTCATCCTGACAGTACGAGAACGGATGCTGAAAATCGCATGTTGTGTCGGAAGATGGAAAAAAACAGGATTTATCAGAGGGCGATGAAAGAATTTTGGAAGACAGGTAGGATGCCAAGAAGAGTATTGCTTTTGTTTTACCGGCTGAGGTGTTATAGAATGGTGAAGCTGATGTGCAGGGTAAGCCGTTGGATTTTGTTTGGGGAGTAAAACGGTAAATCAAATATCCAGCCCCAATAAGGAATTTAGTATTTTAGAAAGAGGACGAATAATGATATGAATTTATCTAAAGAAGAGGAGTATCAGAACTATCTGGAGCAAAAGAGAGCCCGGTTAAGAAATACTGATTTTACGATTATTTCATCGAATTGTAATGGAGCGTTTATGTATTATGATTTGGGATTACCTTATCTGTCGCCTACTGTTAATTTAACCATAGAGATGAATGATTTTGTTAAGATGGTGAAAAATTTAAAGTGGTACATGGAACAAAAAATTGTTAGAGCAGAAGGAGAATACAAATACCCAACAGGGGTGTTGGGAACGGAGGGGAGGGGGATTAAAATAAATTTTGTACATTACAAATCATTTGAAGAAGGTGTACAAAAATGGGAGGAGAGAAAAAAGAGAATCAATTGGGATAATCTGTTTATTGTAGGAACAGCGAGGGGAGACTTCTGGAATTATGATACGATAAAAAACTTCAATCAGCTTCCCTATAAAAATAAAGTTATATTTACTAATGTTGATTATCCTGAATTTCAATCTGCATATTATATAAAAGGTTTTGAAAAGGAACGTCAATTGGGTGTATTGATTGATTATAAAAAGGCAATCCCTTTTGAGACGATATTTGGATGATTTTGATTATGTGGCTTTTTTAAATAATCCTGTTAAATAAAGAAAGGGGGACTGGCGGAGTAGACAGTTCCTCTGTTATGTTTGAATTTTATAATTTTGCATAATTTGTTTTTATTGCATATTTATCTTTCCTGTGCAATGATAACAACAAATCATAAATTTTGTCATGTGATTTATCAATTCTTTTATCCGGGAGTCCGGATTGTCGGTATATTTTTCAAGTTTTCTTTCATGTGTACCCTGATCGTATTATTTAGTAAAGAAGGTGATTGTTATGATTAATGCCTGATTTTCACAGCATAGGGGGAAAATACTCTTTGCTTCAGATATCATTTTAGGAGAACGAGTTATATTTTAAAGAAAGGGAAAGCACAGAAAAATGTTTTAAAAAATACTGACACTTTCGAACCGTGCTGTTATTGGATTGATCAATGGCCTGTTTGGGACGGAATATCCGCCAGATAGTACGATAACTTATAATTGGACAGAACATCATGATGACAACTTAAAGAAGACGCTTGCGGATACGATTGTAACAGTCAATCGTTCCCATTCGTACCATATGGAGGCGCAGATGTATAAAGATGAGGAAATAGAGTTCCGTGTATTCGATTATAGTTACGGCCATGCGCTTAAATCAAGAAGTGATGCGGACATCTTGCATTTTCCGGAACCGCGGATCATCTATCTCTACAATCATGAAAATATTTCTGATACCAAGGAGATTCTCCTTGATTTTGGGACACAGGGAACTTTTTTGTACAGTGTTCCTGTCTTTAAACTCTTAGAGCATACCACCAAAGAACTAAGCAGTAAAAATATGGTGATACTTATTCCGTTCATGATACTGAAGTTGCGTGATAGCATTATGAAGAAACGGACGCCTGAAAATATGAAAGCGTTGCAGACTCTGATTCTTGATGATATAATTAGCACCATCAATGAGAGCCAAGCTCGTGGAAACATTACATCAGCAGATGCAAATAAACTTCGCAACTTGATTCAGAAATTATATAATCATCTTTATTCTCACTATGAGGAGTTTATCGAAGGGGGGCTGAATGATATGATGGAAGATGGGCTTGTATTAGAAGCAGATATTTTAGAGGCAGAATTAACAGAAAAGATAACAAAAAGGGTAACGGAGCAGGTGACCCAGCAAGTAACGGAGCAGGTGACCCAGCAAGCAATGGAGCAAGCGAACCGACAGATCAAGGAAGATGTGATTCGTAAATTGTATGTGAAGATAAAGAATATCGGGCAGATAGCGGATTTTTTGGAGCTGCCTCTGGAAGCGGTTCAAGAGGTGCTGGCATCAGGTAATGGAAAATAAAAAATAAATTCTTTACTTTATGAGAAAAATGTGGTAGTATTACAAATGCGATTTCAATTGTATCATATGCACCCGTAGCTCAGGGGATAGAGCACCGCCCTCCGGAGGCGGGAGCGGCGGTTCGAATCCGCCCGGGTGTGTACTTTAAAAAATGCGCAGCATCTGGAGGAGCCTATGAAGGAGATCTTTAAGGGCTGCCTGGCAAAGCTTGAAGAGCATAAAAGAAGGAATCTTATTCTTCTGGTGGTATTGTCAGTTTTTGCCGTGGGAGCAGCCGGGATGGGATTGACCAAAGAGAAGGCGCAGGTTAGGGAGATACATAAGATAAGCAAGGAAAATGTCAGATTAAAGAATATTGGCTGTGACAGGGAAGTGCTGAATCCGCTCAGGAAGGACGAGCATCCGATACTTAATCGTGCGGCATCCGATTACTTTAAAGGACTTATGGAAGGTGAGACTTTTGTAGAAAAGTATGATGACATTCATGTTTATACAAAAGTAGGAGAATACAGAGGTACTTATATTGCGTTTGCAGAGTACCGTATGAAGATAAAAGATATTTACACAGAAGTTCCGGGATTAGTTACGCTGTATGCGACAAGGGATGAGAAAAGCGGACAGTACCGGATAGATGTAGAAGCGCCGAAGGAACAGGAAGATTATGTTCGCACTGTGATTGGTCATGCAGATGTACAGGAGTTGCTTGGAGCGATGGAAGAGAAATTTGATTTGGCAGTACATTCTGATGCGCTTCTCAGGGAATCGCTGGCAGATCTTAAAAATGCATATGGTGCGTATACCGGGTGATAGGATATTGTGAATGGATATAACATATATGCTGGTTTGGAAAATACAGAGGTAAGAATGAATCGGGTCTTTGAAAAAGAGGCCCGATTTTTTGAATTTTAGACAAGGTTTTATCACATTTTAAACACAATTATAAGATAAGATACTTTACATAAGACAAATAAAACGATATAAGGTAACAGTCGATGAAGGGAGACATATTTATGAATAATCAGTACAGTTATTATACACCAGAACAGGATGATATGGATTATCAGGCGGGGAGCGGCAACAGACAGAACAGGCAAAAGAATAGAAAAGTTCCGACAGTGATCAAAGTTATTGGTCTGGGGCTTGTGTTCGGAATCGTGGCGAGTGCGGCATTCCAGACGAGCAATATCGTAGCAGGGAAGTTTCTTAAGAATACTCCGGAAGCGGCAGAGAAAAAAGTAGAGACTGCAGGGAGTACACAGCTTACGACAGGTTCGGGAAAGACGGCGGCATCGGATATTTCCACTATAGCTAAAAATGCGATGCCATCCGTAGTGTCAATTACAAATATGAGTGTGAAGCAGGTACAGAATTTCTTCGGAGGAATCCATGAGCAGGAGAGCGAGAGCGCAGGGTCAGGCATTATCATTGCTCAGAATGATACAGAACTATTGATACTTACCAATAATCATGTGGTGGAGGGAAATGATACATTGACAGTATCATTTATAGACGAAGAAAGTGTAACGGCAAACATCAAAGGGACGGATTCTGAACGGGATCTTGCAGTTATTGCTGTTCAGATGAAGGATATTAAGAGTTCAACAAAGGATGAGATTGCAGTTGCACAGATGGGTGATTCTACACAGTTACAGGTAGGGGAGCAGGTTATTGCTATTGGAAATGCTTTGGGATACGGCCAGTCAGTGACAACCGGGATCATCTCTGCAACGCAGAGGATGTTAGATGGGTTTGACAGTGAGCTGATTCAGACGGATGCAGCGATCAATCCGGGAAACAGCGGCGGAGCGCTTTTAAATGCCAACGGCGAAGTGATTGGAATCAATACGATCAAGGTTGCTACGGATGTAGTAGAGGGCATGGGATATGCGATTCCGATTTCAGATGCACAGGATGTCATTACAAATCTGATGAATCAAAAAACGAAGACGAAGGTCTCGGAAGGCGAGCAGGGTTATCTGGGAATCCAGCCTGTTGATGTTTCGGAAGACAGTGCACAGATGTATGGAATGCCTACCGGAGTATACGTGTCAGAAGTAGTTGCGGGCAGTGGGGCGCAGAAGGCAGGCATTACAAAGGGTTGTATCATAACAAAGATTGAGGGCACAGCAATTAATAGCACAGTGGCGCTTAGAGAACAGCTTCAATATTACGGTGCGGGAGAGACAATTAAGGTCACAGTCGAGATTCCGGGGAGCGATGGAGAGTATAAAGCCAGGACGGTAGAGGTGAAACTCGGAAAGAATAGATAAAATCAGACAAATGTTTGCTATTTTCATTTTCTTGTAGTATAATCTATAACAGATTATGAGTCGAGGAGGCAGGAAGTACAAATGAAATGTCCGATATGTGGTGAACAGTTACGGCCGGGAAAGAAAGATCCTAATTATTTACTGTGTTATAACTGTAAAAAGAAATACAAAGCTCCGCAGAGCAGTGCGCCGAAACAGGAAGGGAAAGTTTCAAAGAGCAGTGCTCCGAAGCAGAAAGCAAAAAAGGCGAGAGTCCATGAAGAGGAGGAAGAGGATCAGAGATATTCGAATCTTCCGCCGAAAAAAGTTCGGGATAAGCGCGAGGATGAGATGCGGAGAGCTTATGACGAGATGCTTGCAGTGGGCGACGGAAGGAGCAAGAAGAAAAAGTCAAAAGATAAAGTTAATACGAAAAAGCGTCAGAGAGACTATGAGGATGACTATTACGATGATGACGATTATTACGATGATGACGAGAAGGTGTCCAAAGCACCGATCATCATTCTTGGAATTGCAATTATAGCAGTAGCAGCGGTAATTGCCTATATGGTTCTCTTTAGATAGCTGAAATAATTTATGCGGACTGGAAGATTGGTTTTCCAGTCCGCTTTTGCGAATGCTTAATTAGTTTGAGCTATTTGCAGTTCGCTCTTAAATCAAATTCCGGATTGATCGCATAGAAGTTCTTGCTGTCCAGGTGATCCTGAACGATTCTTAAGGATTCGCCGAAACGCTGATAATGCACAATCTCCCGCTCCCGGAGGAACTTGATCGGGTCGCAGACTTCCGGGTCTTTTACAAGACGCAGGATGTTGTCGTAGGTTGTGCGGGCTTTCTGCTCTGCTGCGACCTTGTAAAGACAACAGCGGCAGAAAGCCTTGAAAAAGCGTTGTTTTTCGTGGTACAAGCCGTTTCCTGCTGCGACTTTATAAGAACAAAAATAGAGAAAAAAGAAGATGAAACAAGCTATCCTGCATAGTTCCAATGTTTTCAGCTCCAAAGACGTTCAGAAATGAGCGTCTATTTTTTTACCCAAAACGAAAGGAGAATCATAACATTATGGAAAAAATCTTGAAACGGTTACTGACAGCGATTCTTGCTATAGTGACCGTATTTACAACCTTGCCTGTCACGCAGATACACGCCGCTGATTCCGTCTACACTCATTCAGACGGTCACGCAGGTACGGTTGTCAAAGTGACAGACGGCGGCTCAAAAGAATCCACTTTTGAAGAGGGGTGGTTGAAAGCTGACGGAAAGACGGCTTATTGTATCCAACTGGGCGCAGCGTTCCAATCTGGAAATAAAATACGCAAGAACGCCACGGAACGGTTGAGCGAAGCGCAGATTAATGACGTGGCTCTCAATCTGGAATACGTCAAGAAACATACGAAAAATTATTCCGCTGAACAGGCTTACCTGCTCCAACAGTGTACCGTATGGCGCAGGTTAAGCGTTCATTTAGGCTGGGGATATAAAAATACGCATGTTGCCTATGATGAAATCCCCAAAAGTGAGCAGAATGAACTCTATGCCAATGCAAAGGCTTTTGCCAAAGAAAACAAAAACCGTTATGATTGCGGCGGCTATATCTACACTGGCGAGGGGCAGGACTTAGGGCAGTTCTGGGCGAATTTAGCGGTAGGAAACGGGAATTTACAGAAAAGCTCCACGAATACAGGTATCACCAGCGGAAATGACTGTTATTCTCTCTCTGGTGCGACCTATGGGGTATATTCTGATAAAGGCTGTACGAAGTCTGCCGCTACTCTCACGACAGACGGAAACGGCAATACAAATACGGTGGAATTACGAGCCGGAACATATTATGTGAAAGAGACAAAAGCTCCAAAAGGATTCCAGCTTGATAAGACCGTCCATACCCTTACAGTTAAAGCAGGTGAGACTACTACCTTAAAGGTCAGTGATACACCAAAAGCTACAAACACACAGATTGAGCTTTTCAAGC
>CANOBT010000178.1 GCA_947564305.1 uncultured Lachnospiraceae bacterium
AACTTATTTCCCATATAGACGTTCTGCGCCGCATCCTCCCTGGCGTATCCGGCTATCTGCTCCCGGAGGGAGTCAGACAGCTTCCATTCCTTCCGGGATGATGCTTTGGGGATGTCCGCATGATAGCTTTTTGCTATTCCTGTAATACCCATTTCAATTTCCTCTCTCCCCGATCTGCCGGGAAACTTGCCCTTACTTAACTTACTTTCGTGTTTTCTTCCTAATGGACATAGAAACCAGCATGGCCTCTATTCCCAATGCAAGGTAGATCGCCGCATATAGGATAAATGCCATTTCCCCCATGTCAGAGAATACTCATGTGCCTATCCATACTCTGTACCTTATTAGGGATATGCAGACTGTAGCTATTACTGACATTTTAATAACCTGCATCCACACAATGTCTTGAAATTTTTATAACCCTCGTGGCATATTTCGTTATTTCCAGATCATGTGTTACTAAAACAATAGTCTTTCCCCTTAAATTAATCTCCTTAAGAATCTTCATAACTGCATCACGATTGCCAATGTCTAGGCTTCCTGTAGGCTCGTCAGCAAGAATGATACTTGAAGGTTTTATCATGATTTTTGCTAAAGCTACCCTCTGTTGTTCTCCTCCGCTTAAACAGTATATTTTCTCGTTTTTTAATCCCAACAAGCCTAATTTATCTAATATCTCTTCAATCTTCTCTTCTCGTTTCTTTTTGTTTGTCTTCAAGAACCTTGTTGCCATTTTAACATTATATTTTACAGTTTCATTCTCTACCAGACCATAGTTTTGAAAAAGATAGGAAATTTCCTCCCTGAGCAGCCTGATGCCCTTTCTGGTATTTAATCCCGGATTTTTTATCCCACAAATTTCAATACTTCCGGATGTCGGTTTTTCCAAGAGTCCAATTATATTAAGTAATGTGGATTTTCCACTACCGCTCTCACCAACTACACATACAAATTCATTTTCAACAATTTCCATATTTAAGCCGTTAAAGATTTCTTTCATGCCAAAGCGCACATTAATATTTTCCAAAACAACTTTTTGCATTATGTTTCTCCTTTAATTACATTCAAAATATAACTTTTCTGAAAGCTAAATATCTTATAGGCGAAAACACAAATTTCAAATACTAAAACACATAAAATGATTTCCCTATTTACAGAAAGCGCGCTACTTAATAAAACAAGCACCATATATTGAACGGCCAGCAAAATAAACGGAATCATATGAATTTCCATAAAGCTAAATCCACTGAGTTTCTTATAAGAAATCTTCTTCCCGTATATCTGAAAATAAACAGTACAGTTATATAAAATAAGCAAAATAATGGATATGGCATATAGGACGGCATTTAAAATATCATTATTCAATCGTTCCCTGATGCTTGCTACGCTATTGTCAAATACATTAGATATATTGACCGTATACAAGATAATGCCATCCAGCCCGCACTCCTTTAGCAATGGCAGCAATTCAGCATATGGGTCTTGAGCATCTACGTTTAATAAGTAATACTGTCCAGACACATAATTAAGCATCTGGTTTTTTAAATAATCTCTATCATATATTTCTATAATTGGATTAAAAATCACTCCTCCATTTTGTCTTCCAGAGTATGGATTGAAGGTGCATATTTCTTCATCCTGCTTATAAAAAATGCAGTTTATTTCACTTTTATCTATTTCATATGAAGCAGTGTAACTGTCAATAATATCCTGTTCATTTTCTTTCTGGCTTTCAGGAAGCAATAAATTAAACATATGGGGAACGATATTTTCTGCGGTTATTGGCTCTCCATTTGTATCATGTATAATGTTCAGATTGAGGTAATTTTCATTCACGGTTATCCTTGTCTGCCCATATGCTTCTGCCAGACTATTGCCATCCTCCAGACTCCCCACCCTATAATTCCTTGTATTTATTAATATGCCGTTATAATCATCTACCGTCCTGCTATAAAACTCATCAAGCCGCGAATTATATTCTAATTGATTTGCATTGCTAATTGATGTTGATAAGCTGTTGACTGGCAAGGCAACATAATCTTTCAGTTCATTGCTAATGCGGATATTAGTTCTGTTGGTATCATTGATGCTTCGAATTTCAAACAACACATTTGAAAATGATAAAATGACCAACAAGGAATATACCATCTTCAAAATATAAGATATCGCATATAAATCATAGTTATCATTCTTGCCCTTCATATGATATGTTTTCAAAGAAACTACTGTTACGGCATTAACAATAAATGCACTGATAACGGTAAAAGTGAAAAATGGGATCAACTCATTTATTGAAAACGCAATGTAATCAATTGGGTCTGTATTGTAAACCGGCATTGTTACAAACGCACTCAGACAAATAATGATTATGCCTATTGGCAACATGACTGCACAACTTTTGCAAGAAGTTTCCGTTACAATCAGAGATTTTGAATAGCCCTCAAGCAGCTTTATAACATACTCTTTCCTTTTATTGATAAAATAGAACAGCATACTCGTCAGCAATATTATTATGGGAAGAACCAGCGTCCGCAATGACAAGTAGCCACTTTGCACCACTGTACCATTTGCTCTGAATGCCTCATACCCCTCATCCGTCAATGAACTGATAAATCTATTTTCGGAATCAGCATTAATATAAAAATTGCATGATTCCAAATTGTACTTTTCAGCTTCAGAAATATCAAATATATCCACTTCATAGAACAGTGTCGAGTATTTCATTCTAAAATAATTTCCCTCAATACTGGTATTAGTAATTCCATCATATTCGTCTAAAATTCCCTTTATATCAAGACCATCAATACATAAAAAGTCCGAAGTATTTGTAGTTACAAAATACTCCTTTTTTATCTTTTTTCCAGATGCATCCGTAATCAAGTACATTATATCTGTATCCAGTTCCTTAGTTAAATTAATCAAGTCAGATATAAATTCCTCATTACTTTTCGTCTCTGGCTTGCAAATTGTAATTTCCATTTTGCTCAATTCCATTTCATTTGTAACTGAGCAGGAATAATCCATAAAGTTCATAACGATTACATATGCCATTATGGCAGCATAAACTAAGTACAATATTTTTTTCATAGATGCTGTTCTCCCTAAACATTTTCTGCATCCTAAAATCATTTTGTCTGAAATTTAGGCAAGACCATATGACTTTATGTTTTATTTTTCTTGCTCCGTTCTAAAGAACTATTCTTATTAGCGCCAAAATGGTTTTAAAGAGAATCAGGCTGATACCTAAAACAAATATATTAATGTAGATAGCAGCACTGGAGATCATTGTCCTTTTCTCCCTTTTCCCCAATAATGAAAGAATCAAAGAAACACTTGTTAAAATAAGCCAACATATTCTACTCATCCGAATCGGTAGGTCAAGAAGAAAATTTGCCAGAACTGATACACCCAAAAATAATATAATAACCATTGATATTTTTGTATACTTTGATTCCTGTCTCAATATTTCCATAAAGTACCCCCGTTAATCTTGAAAACAATTCTGTCGTTTTCGTAATCATGTCCCCACCAATTCATACCAGTTTCCAATTTTCATTCTTTTCTGCTATACTTATTTACTCTTCTATATAAGTAAGTTAGAAAAACCATCAACATAATCATGCCAACACAACACGAAAGTATTGGTCTGCTAAATAATGAGAAATTATCATGCGAGTGAAATGCCAATCCAATCAGTAAACAAATTACACCTATAATTCCTACAATGCTGTACATTACCATATTTCTCAATTCTATTTTCTTTTGCTGTTGAACTATATCTAATGTTGTGTTTACAGCATCCGTTGCCACTTCAACCTGAACGTCTTTAGTCGGCATTCTTTGGCACTGCATTAGTTCAAGTATATTCACATTCAAGGCTTCCGCAAGTGGTTCAATCGTATTAATATCCGGAAACCCCAAACCTCTCTCCCAGCGGCTAACTGCTTTATCAGATACATGTAGTTCCTTTGCCAATTGTGCCTGCGTCATATTATTCTCTTTTCGCAATTTGGAAATGAACATTCCCATTTGCTTTGCATCCATTATGATAACGATCTCCTCTCTAAATTTGATTAAGAAAAGTATAACAAAGAGATTGTGTGTATTTCACCCGATGATTAATTTACAAGCTCCTTTTTAGCTCTACAATTCATTTACCTTGTGGAAAGGTACTTTTTTCCAGCAACCCCGCTCCCTCTCAGAGCCGCCCATGCCCCTAGCATTCCGCAGGGCAGAGTTTTATGCGCCTCTACGGAATTGGGTGTAAAGTTTATACCTGTATATCCAGTGAACTGCCCGAAGATGGTTTTTTTACAAACGTATTGCCACTTTTCGCAAGCTGGCTTTCTACGGATTCCCTTGTAACGCTGTCCAGTATGCCAGAATCAAACGGCTGCCCCGGCTCCCATTTCGGATTAGCCGCCTTGACCGCCACATACATCGCAGAACGGTATTTCCCTGAATATCTTAGACCTTTTTATGGTATCTCCATTGGAAATACCATTCTCCTGAATAAACTCCCTTTTCACATTGTCGAACATCTTCTGCCGCATCTCGTCAGACACGGGTATCAGTTGCTGCCATGTCGAGCGGTCAACCTTTCCATCTTCCCCATGATACATCCCAGGAACGACAATCCCTCCCGGCCCGACAAAATCCCCGTCAGAATTATAATTCTGCATCACATTCCTCATGCCCACCCATTAACTCATACAGCAGCCTTTGTTCAGGCGTCATCATGGCTTCCTCTTCCATAAGGGCCGCCAGATGATCCTTTGCCGCCACCTTATACTGTTTGCTGTTAGTATTGATGCTTTTATAAACTGAATTGCTGCCTGCACCAAAACCACTAATGTTCATTAAGATACTATCATCCTCCTTGATAAAAATATTTTTTGCCAACCTTGGCCTGCATATAAAATATGCCGCTTCATAAAAATTTTCGATAGGCGCACTCTCATTTCCAACCCGGATTGCACCAAGTGACTATAAATTGCACGAAATGACCATAAAGTTTATAGCATATTATCCTTGCCTCGGGTCAGCTTGGAGCTGTCGGCAAAGTCCAACTTGGCCCGAAACCAATACCTACAACGCCACTCTCTAACGTTTATATTGTTGTGTCATCCCGCAAAGAATCTATTAGGCTGCTGCCCAGCACCTTTTTCGCACCGATGTAATAGGCCAGGGCAACAAAACCAAAAATAGCCAGAATAAATAGCAAAATCTGGATAAACGGTGCTTCATGGAGGAAAACCATCGGATCAATATAAGCCATATTGATAAATAATATGACTGGAATCACCGTGAGTGGTATTGTAATCAAAACTGGTCGCCCGGCAATAACAAGAGCTTCCACATAGAATATTTTTTTCAACTCGTCAGGTGTCATGCCAATAGACATATAGCGGGCAAACTCTCTTTTTCTTTGACGCACAAATCCGAATGTATTCGTGAAGATATTTCCAATACCGATGACTGCAAGCAAAACACAGAACAGTCCAATAACGGCCATCATTCCATGAAACATTCTGTCATTGTCAAGTTTTGCTTGAATCCGGTTTTCTATTTCCGTCTGATACCCTTGACTAAGAAGTCCGGAAACTTCATCCTCAATCTCGTTTAACTCGTCTAAGGTCACTCTATTCCGAGCCAAAATCCGAATATAGGTATCAGCTTCGGCTCCCCCAATTTGTCCTTTGATTTCTTTCCAGACCGACAAGGGAACAAAATGCACCAGCTCATAATAATCCAAAGTTCCATACTCTTCACGCAGAACAGGGACTTGACGTGTATAAGTAAGAACCGGAATTTCTACGGAAACATCCTCTTGTCCAGCGTTCCTAAGTATGGTGGTCTGCCCATTTTCTACCAGGTATGACACACTACGCCTATCATGAAAATTGGGGTCAGAGGCATCGCAGGCCTGATTTAGAATAACCGCACCATCTAAACGTGGCTCTGTTCCAATCTGTTCACAATATGCCAAAAAGCTTGTATCATCCATAATGACTAACGGGGCATTTACCAGCCATGCGCCGTCAACAGCAGAAACATATTGAGTGGAGGCGTTTTCTAATCCGCCGATTGCTTGCAGTTCTTCGCTGATTTCGTCTTGTGTAACCATTCGTTTTGCTACGGCTTTCTGATACACCACTCCGCTTTCAACACCATATAGTTCCTGTAAGGTATCCGCCTCGGTGAAAACGTCAATATCCGTACTTTTTACTGTGGCCATCACATCCCAAACATCCTGATACCTTTCAAAGTATGTCATATCTTGATTGACAATCATCAGTGTGAAAAAACACATCATTAACGAAAATGCCAAAAAAGAGAAGACAAGAGATAAAGCGGCTGTACGCATTGACTTCTTTTGAGCCTTTAACGCATTTCCAGCCAGTTCTCCCTCTACACCAAACAAAAAGGATAGGATACGGGATTTCTTTCTTCTTTTCAGTTGCAGTTCGTTGGTGTTCCTGATTGCCTCCATCGGCGTCAGTTTGCCCATTTTTCTTGCTGGAATCCATGCGGAAATCCATACAGTCAAAACTGTAACCAAAAGAGACAGCACAAGAATCAAGGGATGATAACTAAACGGTAGCACTAATCGTCCGGCCACATCAGCCAATGTGAAATTTATTGCCTCGATAACTCCCACACAAATCAGAATACCAAGCAAATTGCCGACAACAATGGGTAAGGCGCATAACCTAAGAGCCTCCTGCAACAAACACGCCCGAATCTGTCCGGGTGTGGCACCAATGCTTGAAAAAATGCCGAATTGATGGATACGGGCACTCATTGTTACCGCAAAGGCATTGTGGATAACCAAAATCAACGAAAAACAGGCAATAATAGTAATCAACAAAAAGAACGGAAATACCCAACGAAGTGCGGAATCATCTGCGCTTCTGATAAGGTATAGGCTTAAAAGCGAATAGTGATAGGAAACCGATTCCGCTGGTAAGCCAACAAGTTCTGCGATTTGGGGCATATCTGTCAGGACATTTCCCATATTTGTGAAATATACATCTACTACAATTCCTTGTACGTCCGAAAGATTTTCATTGACTGTAACCTTTTCAACGCTGGCATAGTTTTCAATGAGCGTCAAATCATCCGTGCTGATCTCTCCAACAAAACGGCCTTGCCAGTCGCCTTCCTCTACTTTCAGGCTTTGTACCTCATAAAACCATAAGTTATAGAATAGGCTGCATAGCAGTGATAAAAGTAATGCCGAAATAAAAGCAGCTATGATAATGGATAGGCTGGAAGCCTTGTTGTTTTTTACATAACTTGATGAATAATCTTTCCACATAACCATCACCTCCGGCTTTCATCACTGATGATGCACCCATCTTCAATCGTTATAATGCGGTCTGCCTCCAGAGCAATTTTTTCATCATGCGTTATAAGAACGATGGTTTGCTCAAAATTGCGGTTGAACAATTTCAGCATATCAATGATTTCCTTAGAGTTCTTCTGATCAAGGTTGCCGGTTGGCTCGTCAGCCAAAAGCAGGGCAGGACGATAAATGAGTGACCGTGCGATAGCTACCCGCTGTTGCTGCCCACCAGATAATTGATTGGGAAGTGATTCCAGCTTACCGGCAATTCCCAATGATTTTACTATTTGGTCAAAAAATTCCTGATTTGGTTTCTTTTTATCCAGCAGAAGGGGCATAAGTATATTTTTGCGGATGGTAAGAGTAGGAATCAAATTGTAAAATTGATAAACCAGCCCGACCTTCCGGCGCCGGAATATCGCGGCCTGCGTCTTGTCCAAAGCAGATATATCAGTTCCCCCGACAACAACTTTCCCCTCGGTAGGTTTATCAACGCTGCCAAGAATGTGCAACAATGTCGATTTACCGGAGCCGGATGCGCCAATAATGGCTACAAATTCGCCTTTGTCCACAACAAGGTCAATTCCATCCAATGCCTTTACCTGATTGGCCCCGGAGCCGTACACTTTTTTTATCCCCTCGCATTTCAGGATTTCCATAAGATTGTCTCCTTTCGTTTTTAAGCATAGCATGGCTATATTTTTAGTATAGCAAATGAAAGTGACAACTCAGTGACTGTAAAAACGAATTTCATAGCAAGCGCCGCCGTCTACAAGATTTTTTGCACTAATCGTCCCATTTTGGCTTTCGATGATTGCCTTTGAAAGAGACAGGCCGATGCCAATACCGCTGTGGATGGCATTTTGTCCCCTGTAAAACCGTTCAAAAAGGTGGGGAAGATCCTCTTTTGCAAATCCGGCCCCCGTATCCCATATTTTTATTTGGGTATAAATAGGGTTTTGTTCATATGAGCAATGGATAACTCCGCCCGGCGGGGTATGCTCCATACAGTTTTTCAAGAGGTTTATGATAGCCTCCATAGTCCAGTCCAGGTCCGCTTGAATTGTTATTTCTCCCAATTCCGGTATATCAACGGAAACATTCGACTTTGCCAATAAATCTTGAAGATTGTCCGCAGCAAGCATAAGGACAGTATAAAGATCAACTGCCTTTTTTTCTAAAGGCAAAGTTCCTGCGTCAATACGGGATAACAGCAAAAGGGTTTCCTCTAAATGTGTTAATTGGGAAAGCCGCCCCTGAATCTGATCCAGATATTTAGAAGATGGATTTTCCCGCATTATTTGCACGGAGAGCGAAATAGACGTTATTGGTGTTTTAATTTGATGGGCGATATTATAAAGGTTTTCCGCAAAATTGTTTTTTGCTCTGAGCGCCATATTACGGGTCTGAGAAAGCATGGTCACTGTTTTATAAATTTCGTCCTGTAATTTAGACAAGTCATCTTCACCGACTTGAAAAAGAATGTCACTATCTCCGTTGTTTACCTTTTCGAGATAGGTTGTTAAGAATTTAATACGCAATATGTCTTTTCGATGCCAGAAAATTAACGTGATAATGAAAAGAATGCAACCTATCCCAAAGCCAGCCAGTATAAACAGGCTACTGTATGCTTTAGACGCTGGAAACAAATCAGTTTGTTTGTATCCATGCAATAAAAGAATATTTGTGTCCGATGAAATTTCAGGATTAGATTTGTATTCCTTTAGCGTCTCCAAAATGATGTTTTCTGCTTCGGGCTGTTTTTCTATGATTCGTTGAAAAATCTCTCCTAATGTCTGCATATGTACTTGGCCGTAACTGTTAATCAGAAAAAATACAGTAAAAGTAGAGGCTATCAGGCTGATAGACAAAACAAAACCAATCAACACCGTCATATTTTTTCTCTCGTTCATTCCATTTCCTCCATACGATAGCCAATACTTCTAACTGTTTTCAAACAAGATGGCTGACGTAGTTTCTCACGTAAGCGTTTCATCGTTACTGTCAGTGTATTGTCGTTAACGTAGTTTCCATTATCATCCCAAATATGTTTTAGCAATATTTCTCTTGTGATTGTCTTACCCTTGTTCTGCATCAGGAACAGAAGCAACTGATATTCTTGTGGACTTAACGCGATTTCTTCCGAATCAATAAAAGCGGTTGTACGTTTACAGTCAATAGAAATTCTATCACAGGATAAATATTCTTTTGATACGTCACCCGTCCTTCTCAGCAAAGCCAAAATACGGGAATACAGAACCTCTAAATCAAATGGTTTTATAACATAATCATCTGCGCCATTACGAAAACCGGAAACTATATCGTGGGAATCGCTTCTAACGGTAAGAAAAATAATAGGCAGGTCTTTCCATTGTGATCTAATCCATTGACACAGGGCATCGCCACGTCCGTCTGGCATATTCCAGTCTACTAAAACAAGGGTGGGTACTTGCTTTTTAAGTGTTTGCCTCGCCGCTGATACCGTTGGCAAAATTGTTACACTATATTTTTTCTTTTCAAGAAAATCCTTTACTATTCGGGCGATATCTTCATCATCTTCAATATAATAAATCTCTGCCATATCTTACCCTCCACTCCAAGAGATTTTGCATTTTCCGCTTTTATTATAGGATCTCCTTTCAAACACTTCAAGCCTATAAATCGATATCAAGCTGGACTTCGGGCTAAATTGAACCGAGATGGCTCTATAAAAACAGAAAAGAGCCCCAAAAAGTTGTAAACTGCTGATTATAAATACACAAATCAAAATTCTATCTGACATATATGCCGTCAATATACTCACAAAAATATACCACAATATAGTGAGATTTCCTTGGAAGAAAGTTTTTCTTTAAAATGTAGAAATGACATAAAGAAGTAAATCAGAGATTGTACGAATGAGAAAAAAGAAGCCTGCACATCCCCCTTTCCCTTATTTTAGTATTTAACCATTTAATCCTTACCGTTTTACTCATATACTATCACGAAAACTGCTTATACAATCACGGAAACTCTTATACTTTCACGCAAAACTCGGATACTATCACGGAAACTGCCGACTTTTGCGTGATAGTATAATTTTGCCCCAATCGCCATATTATCAGCGGCATCAAAAACGCAAAAAAGAGAGGTCCACCAACCACTCCGGTGAACCCCTCTACGCTCAAAAACCTTTGATTTTAAGCCATTCTTCAATACTTTTGCCTGTAAGTACCAAAAATCCTATGG
>CANOBT010000179.1 GCA_947564305.1 uncultured Lachnospiraceae bacterium
TCCGCACCTAAGCAACGCAAAACCAAGTGGAACCGCGCTGTATCCCAGAAGTTCAGTACTCCGGCTACACCAAAGATAATGCCGATCAGTCCGCCGACAAATTGGAGCATGGTACGGGTTGTAACAGCATCCTGCCTGGCTTCTTCAGCAGAAGTATAGCCCAGACTGGTGTCCACATTCGTTACATAGCTTTGTAAAAACTGGCTCATGGCATTCTGTTGTTTTTCCTCTACATCAAAAGAATATTTGTAAATAACTGGTTCATCGTAAATCTCAGTATAAACACTGGTTGGAAGATATAAAAACAAACCATCCTTGCCAACTTCAAAGGGACCGTGGGTAGTATATCTGATTTCCATATCATCACCGTTGAGGGCGGCTTTGGCTAACACAGGCAGTTCCATCATCGGTTCACCGTTTTTGAAAACCGTAATAATGTCTCCCACATCCAGCAGGTCAAAGGCCGGATTCAAAATGGATGTTCCCATATCAGACACCACCCCCAGCAATACGCCTTCACCATTTACCATCTTCTTATAAAGACTATGCGCATCTGCCTCTCCTTCCTGAATATCCATACGGACAAGCGCTATTTCTTCCATACCATACACATTACAGAGTGCGTGTCCATCATCTCCCAGATTAAAGACGATTCCATCCTTAGTCCCCGCATAGTCAATTCTGGTCTCTTCGTCGGTGCCGGTATAATCAAATTCTACCGGAAAGTCATAGGTCACATTACTGTCATCCAATGTATTTTTATAAATGGCAGAAGCCCCGTTTACTCCCGGCTGTGCGTTGATAGCGTCGATTACTTCCTGCCTAAGCCCATGTTCGCGCCGGGTGAACCCTTCTAAAATGTTTTTGCTCAATGCGTTCACTACAGCAAAATCAGTTCGGATGCTGTAAGATACCTGCTTTTCTATATCCACGCTGTCAGCGGCAATACCTATGCAGTTAAGCATGATAACGCATAGTGACAAAGAAGCTACTATAAAAGCGGAACGCCGCTTATTGCGTCCTAAATTAGACCATGCCAGCCGGAACAGGCTGGTACCATCGGCGCTCTTTTTAGTGGTTTTTCTGCCTGCTGCTGCCTCTACATAGCGGAACGCTTCGATTGGCGGAATATTTGCCGCTGCTCGTATTGGTTTCCTTGTGGAAAGAAATACTGTAAAAGCCGCCAATACAGCAGCCCCCACAAAAATGATCGGGGACGGATTTACATTGATTACTACATTCTCATAGCTGGAAGACAAGGTATGCATCATATAAGGCAAGGCGGCTTTTCCAACAAAATAGCCAATCAGTAATCCCAGGGGAATACCAACACTGGAAAGCCACAAGGCCTGCATGTTTATCAATTTCTTTACCTGACGCTTGCTCATACCCACAGTCCGGTATAGACCATAACGACGGATCTCCTGCATCACCGCAATGTCAAACACATTATAAATCAATAAATATCCGCAAAGCATAAACAGTACAATTATAACAGCCCCAAGCAGAAGTGTGGTTGGATCCAGTGTAGGATTGGTCACTGTATTTATTGTTGCAGATAAATTATCAGAATTGGCCGCATCCGGCTCGCCGCCCATTTGCCTTACCCAATGATCCAGGTTTTCCTGAAGTCCTATTGTACTTGCAGCTACAAAGTCAGAATAATAGGTTCCTGCCATATCCCGATCCTGGTCATAGGTGTACTCAAAAATATCGGGATGTGCGTCTCGAAACGCTGTTCCTGTCCACATCATGCTAATTTGCTCACTAGTGGCTTCAAA
The DNA here is from genome assembly GCA_947564305.1 of uncultured Lachnospiraceae bacterium. The sequence goes on from CANOBT010000179.1 coordinate 1,782, forward strand.
CCAGCCGGACACAATCATATCCAGCTCATATTCCCTGCCATGAGCAGTAAAAACAATTGTGACAGCAACTCCTGTCTCCGGCTCCACCCCCAAATCTCTAAGTGCCGCGTCTGAGGTAACAATCTCGTTTTCTGCCTTTGGTGCACTGCCATGAACGGGCATACAGAAAGTCAAATCAGCCTGCACAGAATCCAGCACATCAAATTCGATGTTATGACGAGTCGTATTCGCAAGAAAACCTACCGGCATCCGCAGACCATATTCCCGGATAAAATCAGCATCCTTCAAAGCCTCATACTGTTCAGCAGTCATATTGTGAAAATCACCATCTGACCGGCTGCCTTTCAGCATCTGCATAGTCAAAGTTATGGATTCTGCCGCACCCATACCAATTGTAGTAACAGCAGTAAACAGAACTGTAGTCAGCACAATCGCTAATGTCGCAATCAGGTTTCGCATCCTGCTGGCTCGAAAACTGCGTCCGGTAAGAACACTTAACATATTTTTCATTGTATGTTTCCCCTTTCCTGTTTCTGAAAATAAGGATAGCACAGCCATGTCACAATTCAGGCACACGAATGTCACAAATTTGTAACTAAAAATAGCGGTAAATCTATATAAAAGATTTATCGCTATGCAATGTTTCTATTCCTATATTCATTGCCTTTTGCAAATCAGCTTTTTGCCTGCTATGTATGATATCTTATTACACGATTTTTCCATCCTGCAGCCGCACTACCCGGTCCGCAAGCTGGGCAACGTCAAGATTATGGGTAATCACAACCAATGTCTGGTGAAATGCAGCCGCAGTCATTTTAAGCAATCCTGCAACATTTTGTGTTGTTTTCATATCAAAACTGCCGGTAGGTTCATCGGCTAAGACAATCGAAGGCTTTGTAATCAAAGCACGTGCAATCGCCGCACACTGTTGTGCTCCGCCTGAAAGCATATGTGGACTGGCATCCAGATAATTATCCAGTCCCAGCAGATGAACAAGGCTGGAAAAATACGCCTCATCCAGCCGGGTGTCATCGAGAGCCAGCGGAAATACTATATTTTCTTTAACTGTCAATTCAGGTATCAGGTTATATCCCTGAAAAACAAATCCAATCTTTCTACGCCTGAATACCGTAAGCTGTTCCTCTCCCATTTTTGATAAATCCAATCCATCCACAATTACAGTTCCTTCAGTGGGCTCATATAGCCCGGCAATCGTATTTAACAATGTAGTTTTCCCAGAACCTGATGCACCTACAATGACTGTAAATTTTCCTTTTTCTATGGACAGGTCGATTCCATCTAACGCTTTGGCTACCTGTGAGCCATCCTTGAAATATTTCTTCAAGTGTCGTATTTCTACTATATCCATAATTCAACTATCTCCATCAACTTAACAGGAAAACTGAAAATGTACTTCCTTTGCCCTTTTTTGATTTTACTGTGATATAACCATTTTGCTGGGCAATGATTCCTCTCGCCAGATACAGCCCCAAACCGACACCTTCCTCTGTGGTCACTTCCTCCCCCCGATAAAAACGTTGGAATATGGCATTATAGTTTTCCTGATCAATGCCTATCCCTGTATCTCTTATATCAATCCGGGTATAAAATTGCCACGGACGGACGGAAATGCTGATCAAGCCGCCTTCCGGTGTGTACTTCACTGCGTTATCCAAAATGTTGCCAATGGCTTCTGCCGTCCATTTCGAATCATGCTTCACCGTCAATTTACTATCACAATCAGCCAAAAGAAGAATATTTTTCTTTTCTGCTTCTGCCAGTATTATACTCATAGCTCCTGCAATCGTATCACTCAATCTCGTTTCTTCCAGATGCAAAACGAAAACCCCGGTCTCCAGCCGGGACATTTTAATCAGTGACTGCATTAAAAAATCAAGCTTGTCAATCTGGACAGCCATTAAATTCAAAAATTCCTGCTGCTTATCGGTCGGCAATTCATGCTGGTTCAAAATGTCAGTTATCATCTGAATGTTCGCTATTGGTGTTTTGACCTGATGAGATATATCACTAACCAGTTCTTGGATCGTCTGTTTGTCCTGTCTGCTCTGCTGCTGTTCGTCTTTCATTTTCCCGTAATATTGCAGTAGTTTATCCTGCACCTTTGAGATAACTGTTTCTTCATACGAGAAAAAATTGGGGGGTTCCTGACTCTCCATCAAAATGTCAACTGTTTCACATATATCATTAGAAAAATCTGAAAGCTGCCGGCCTTGCCAAAGAGCCAAAAATACCGTTGCAATAAAAACAGCACCACTGAAAACAAATAGAAATCCCCGTATGAGCTCTTGGGGAATATAAGAGAAAAAGAAACCTGTCATTACGGCACAAAAGGCAATGCCCAAAAGCAATCTTCGACAAAATCCTGTCAGGCGCATTTCTTTCATACTGCTTCCCCCGTCCAAACATATCCTATACCACGCACTGTCTTGATATATGTATGGGTATCGTCTTCAATCTTGTCTCTCAACCGATTGATTGTGACAGTCAGCGCATGATCGTCAACAAAATTACCCTCAATATCCCAAAGTCGTTCCAAAAGCATCTGTCTGGTCACTATGTTTCCGGCATTTTCTGTTAAGACTTTCAGCAGCTTATACTCATTAGAAGTAACAATGATTTTTTCATTCCTGCGGACTGCAATAAGTTTACTGAAGTCAAGCGAAAGAAAACCATCTCTCCAACAGTTCATCATTTGCTGTTCTAATGAATGATTTCTTCGAACTGCAACCTCTATGCGCCGCAGAAGTATTTTCATATTGAAGGGTTTTGTAACATAATCCTCTGCACCCAGGTCAAAACCATTCAATATATCCTGTTCCAGATCATTAGCTGACAAAAATATAACTGGCATTTGCGGACACACCTTTTTTATAGTACGGCATAAATCAAAACCATTTCCATCCGGCAAATTTACATCAAGTATTGCCAAGTCAAAATGGTCGCTTTGAATAAGCTGGTACGCCTTTTTGCAATTATAGGCAGCAACCGTCAAGTAATCATTACAATCCAGTTCAAAACATATCACCGTGCTCAGGGTTAAATCGTCCTCAACAACTAACAATTTCATTTATTTTGTCCTTTCATTTCTTATATCACCAGTCTATCAGTTTTTCTGCCCCTTTTGGAATCAGCCAGACATCCGCCATTTTCACAGAGTTAGTAATGCTTTTCCCGATACAGTACATTATATTTCTTTTCCCCAAAGAACACAAGTGCCTTGTATTACAGTCTTGCCTCGACAAAACAGATAAAATCATATACAATTTCCCCATCCTCGTCCACATAGTTACATGGTCTGCTCTTTTTTACCGGACTAATGAAAAATATCTGATATTGTTCCTTTCGATAAAGAAAATGCCCCTTCAACCACATTTCCAGCGTCAGTGTCAATGTTTCCCGTAAAATAGACAACAACAATATCACCAACACTTATTTCTCCAACATCTATCCAACGGCTGATTCTTAAATCATTCAAATACACTTTGAATGTCATACCATCATTTTCGTCGGAACAAAGCACTGTGTCATCTATTAAAACGTAGCCGTCTGTAATTTCAGTCAGCGTACCCGCAAGAGAAGCATTGTATGGCTCCGTTTCGGATTCAGTTCCATTTTCAACTGCATAAGAAATAATCTGATCTGCAGCTTCCTGGCCAATCCGGAAAATATAGGCGTAGTCAAATATATTTGTCCAGATATAGCCATCCTCCGTCACATTGAATACCCGTTTGTAGATGCCAAGCGCATCAGACGTAGCAGTAAAGCTGAGATAATTTCTATTGCTCTCTCCCCAGTTATCATCTTCAATAAATTCGGCATCACGACACGCGTTAAGAACATCCCAGATATGCGAATCATTGCTCAACTTGAAATGACCGTTTTGTTCATACCCATTATATTTAGTAAATTGATTTAAAGGCAGCGTTTGTTCCAATGCGTAATTATCCAGTATTTCTCCCAAATTTTCCGGCGGAACATATTCATTATGACTGAACACATAGAATTCCCCGTCCAGCTTTACAGCCACAATATACGCTTCGGAAATCCCGTCAATCCGATAGATTTCACTTGCTATTTTATGGCTCTGATCACTATACGCATCATATCCTGTCACATCAAATGTACCAATGAGTTCACCGACTAACGAGGCATCAACAGAGCATCCTCTGGAATAATACTCTTTGTCATTAAGATTTATTGCTGTATATTGTTCTACGACGGTTTTATACTCCCACGGCCACTCTATGGCAGATTCGCTTTCCACAACATATACATCCTTGTAGTCTCTTTCTATGCCTCCAATGGAAACCAGCGAAATATCATCCATATGAAGCGTAAAATTTCCAGCCAGAAAAATGGCAGAAAAACATGCCGCAGCCACAACCCATTTTCCCCAGGCAGGCTTTTTGCCTTTCTTTTTGTAGTTGATTGCTTCATCAACGTACTTGTTGTCAAGTTCGCTCAAAGCTTCAGAAAATTTCTTTGGAGTCATACGAATACCTCTCTTTCGGCTAAAGAGTCTTTCATTTTCTTTCGGGCACATACTGCTCAAAATTCATGGTAAGCCTGTACCTCTTAAATACTTCCTGCAAAATCCTCTCAAAACATATCGGCTCACTGCAAATGGACAGAATCCTCTTTGTCACTTCATTTTCACTATTTATTTCGTCAGATTATCGCAGCAGCGCCATACTTCCCGTCAATTTGTTTACCTTCTTTTTCGTACCACATATAGCAATTCCAAAATAACTCAGTGACCTTTCTGAAACATCCTTCATTTTTCGATAAGCTCATCATAGGTCTTGCACTCCTGCGCAAGGTCTGAGAAATCCACCACTGGATTCAGTTCCAGCCTAGAGCCATTAAAGCTGATCAACGCAACGCCCACAATATATCCCATAAAAGATAAAGCAGTAAATGCCCAATCCGGATATGCATTTTTTCATCTTTCTTCTTCGGCAAAATAGCTGGGCCGCATATACAGACACACCACATAAATACAGCCAGCACATCCATATATGGTTCATACAAATTTCCGTCAGCCGCAAAAAAATATAACGCCTATTCTGTTTTCATAAAAGAACTTCATCTTACCAACAAATAGTAATTGAAAAGCTGTATTCCGCCATTCCAAAACTCCTGTACTGTTATGTCTTTGCATTGTCCTTGTCTTTGCATTTCTCCAAGATTTCTTCCAATTCCAGAAATTGTTCTTCCGTTATCTCTGCACTCTGCAACAAAGCCGCCATTGCGTTCTTTTGGCTACCCTCAAAATAGCTTTCTACAAACTTCCGACTTTTCTCCTTCTGACATTCTTCCTTTGATTTCTCTACGGTATAGTGGTAAACCCTTAAATCATGTTCATCTACGGTATAGCTTAAAACGCCTTTCTGCCACAAACGGTTCAACAGGACACGCACCATTCTAGGCGACATATCTGACCTGCTCTGCATTTTCTTGATAACTTCCTTTGCAGTCATGGTAGGCATATCATTCGCCCAAAACACTTCCATAATCAACCATTCGCTCTGGCTGGGCGTAGTTTCTCTTTCCATGCCATTTGCCCCCTTCTTTTTATGCTATTTTATATATCGGAAAAAATACAGGTTTTGCTAATGTTTGTTGTGTCACTTCCCCGCTTAAGGGGTAGGTGTTATGGGAATCCCCGTACCTCCCCGATCTTCCGGAAGGTTGAAGATTCCTGATCTGTCCGACCTCTGTGGGTTATTGGGCATATGTTTCCGTAGTCTTATTTCTTATTCATAAACTCCCAATAGGTCTGCATACTGTACTGATAATATGCCGCCGCACTTTTCTGACTCAGCAGCTTCATGTCACTTATGACATTCTTGAATCACGTCTCCTCAGTCATTCGGAGTCGCCCATGCTCCCTTATGGTAAGTCCGAACATGATCTTCCTTACTTCAAAATGCCCGTCGCCTCATATGCTGCAATTGAAACTGCCTTTTTGGTTATGCTGGTCTGATAATAGCTCTCATCCGCTTCATAAAACACTGTACAGAATGAAAGTATCCACAATGCCATGATCACTCTGCCCCCTTAAACAATGTGTACTGCCTTTTCACTTCCGGATACCTGGACTTGACTTCGGCACGGATATCTCTTTCCCCGTGATCAGAACCATGACATAGCTGCTGAGTTTCCCGATGTACCTCATGTTGATGAGGAAGCTCTGGTGTATCCGCACGAAACCCATCCCTGCCAGTTCCGCTTCCAGTTCATCCATCTTCTTGTAGATACTGTACACCTCCCCCGCCGTGTAGAACATGTTCTTGTGCCTGCTCGTCTCGATATAGATGATGTCATCCACCCACAGGCGCACGTTCCCTTCACCTTGTACCCATCCAGCGCATAAGCCGCCTTGTTGTCCAAACCGGACAGCGTTATAATATGTCCGAAAAACAGGAAATCCATGAAATTTTCAAAACTCTACCATTGGTAGGTGTTCATTTTATCCATCCGCTGTATAATAGCAGTAGAAAGCGAGGTTTTTTGAAATATGGATCAAAAGAAAATAGGTAGTTTTATCGCTACCCGGAGAAAAGACAACAGACTAACCCAAAACCAACTGGCCGAAATGCTGGGAATAACGGACAAGGCAGTATCAAAATGGGAAACTGGAAAATCAATGCCTGATCCGTCTCTGTTTTGTCCACTGTGTGATCTGCTCCATATAACCTTGAATGAATTGCTTTCAGGTGAATTCATATCCGACGAAAATCTGAAAGAGAAATCTAATCAATTACTGCTTGAAGTCGTCACAAGCTGGCTTGGCAGAGATCAGTGGGAGAATAACACAAATGCCCCTGTTCCAACCGTCCTGAAGATAAAAAATATCAGAAAGGTATATGAAACTGAAAGTACTGTAACAGAAGCGGTTAAAAATGTCAGCTTTGAAATCACCAAAGGGAGCTTTGTAGGTATCATGGGCGCGTCAGGATCAGGAAAAACCACCTTACTGAATATGATTGCGACAATAGATAAAGCCACCAGTGGGCAGATAGAAATTGATGGGTATGACATTGCAGAGCTGTCTGAAAATGATCTGGCATCATTTCGCCGGGAGCATTTAGGTTTTGTATTTCAGGAATACAATTTATTGGACACCTTAACTGTCTATGAGAATATCGCACTGGCGCTGACAATTAAACAGATACCAAAAGAGACCGTAAAACAGACGATTCTTGATTTAGCTGGCAAATTAGGGATATCTGAAATCCTGAATAAGTTTCCCTATGAAATTTCGGGCGGCCAGAGGCAGAGATGTGCCTGTGTAAGAGCGATTGCGGCAAATCCCAGCCTCATTCTTGCAGACGAGCCCACCGGGGCGTTGGATAGCCACTCCGCAACACAATTACTGGAAACATTCGTCATGCTCTGCCGAAAGTACACTGCTACCATTTTAATGGTGACACATGACGCCTTATCCGCAAGTTACTGTGATAAATTGTTGTTTATGAGGGATGGCGAAATCAAAGCATTCCTGAAACGAGAACAGGAAAATAAACAGGAGTTTTTCACTAAAATTTTAAATACTATCACAAAAATAACAGAAGGTGTTCACTATGTATCTTAAATTAGCGTTCCGTAACACAAAGCGTTCCATATTTAACTATCTCCTGTATGTTTCATCAATGATCATGCTCACTTCCATTATTTTCCTTTCAAACAGTATCGCAGATTGGGGGGATATGCAGGCTGGCTTTCAGACAATGGCTTTCCCCTTACTGATCGTGATGATCATGGCGGTGCTGGTAAACTATATCAATCATTTTATCATCAGGCAACGGGCAAAAGAATTTGCCACTTATATGTTGCTCGGAATGGAAAAAGATAAGCTGTCATTGGTATTCCTGTGTGAATTATCTGTGATAGGACTGGTATGCTTTCTTCTGGGTGTGATTTTAGGTACGGGGGTTTTTTCTATTTGCTGTCGTACACTACTGCTGGAAACTGGAAGTCACTCCATATTCCGAATTATACTGAAAAGCACTCTGCAAACATTTTTATATTTTTGCTGCGTGGAAATTTTGTCAATATTTTTTATGAAGCGTAAAATATATAAACTGCAAATTGTGCAGCTTATGCGGGAAAAACAACGCAATCAACCGCTGGACGCAGGTAAAAAATCCTTTTGGGGATGGATGCTTATGATCAGTTTTTTCGGTTATCTGGCATTGCTGTTTGGTATTTCCTTTATGCCTAACGAGATAATGACTGTTTCCGTCTCCCTTATTTCACTGCCAATGTTAGTATGCGTTTTCTCATTCTATAAATGGCTGTATGCTTTTATCGCTTCCTTACGTCTGTCACAAGCAGATGCTTTATATCGGGGCAATTGGCTATATCAGATTGCTGAAATGACAAGTGGCTCAAAGACCAGCGTAAATGTAAATACCATTTTCTGCATCTGCTTTATTTTTTCAGCAGCCGCCTTTGTTTTCGGGACATTTCTGCTTAGCCCGGATATTTATATTTTTGAAAAAAAGCAGCAGCAATGGATGGGATTCTTACAAATCAGTATTTGCGTTATTTTTATGATCATCTATTTCTCTGTCCTCTCTTTATTGCAGATCATTGATTTAAAGAGGGAAAATAGAAATATACGGCTATTGTTTCACATGGGAAAAAATCAATCTGACTTAAAATACCTGATTTGTCTGCTGTGCTCTCATTCCTGATGCCGCAGTCCATAAT
>CANOBT010000180.1 GCA_947564305.1 uncultured Lachnospiraceae bacterium
AATTAAAGATGAAGAATACTTTCAAAGCAATATTAAAAATACAAGAATGGAGAACTGCACCTGTTTGTATTGCAATTATGTATCCACGCTTTGGGAAAATACATCGGCATCTGATTGTAATATGGAACAAAGCTTTTTTTCAGAGGTCACTTTTAAAAAGCCAGTGTTCCATAATATCAATTTTACCAGTGCAGACTTTTTCAAAACAAAATTAAAAGGAATTGATTTATCTGATTGTATTATCAGCAACATCATGGTTTCTGATACATATACGGAATTGGCAGGAGTGAAGGTGAATATATATCAGGCGGCTGAACTTTCCAAATTGCTCAAAGTTCAAATCGTATAGATTAAAATGAAAAAGTAAACATTGGAAAATCAGTTACCGCCTGATATATATGAATCATTTTGACTTGCTCATCACACCTGCTACACAGATTCTAATACTCAAGATAAGCACCCTTCATAGGACTTGCCGCATGCTGACTGAACAGGCGCAGGACTCCTTTTTTATATTTTGGTTCCCTGGGTTTCCAATTCTTTCGGCGTTCCTTAAGAACCGCGTCTATCTCCTCCTCTGTTTTTCGCTCTCCTGCAATACCGACGATGGCAAGTTTTCTCGCCATTACATCAATCTCAATCAAATCTCCTTCTTCCACAAGGGCTATCGGGCCGCCGTCTACGGCTTCTGGACTGCAATGTCCAATCACCGGACCTGTAGATGCGCCAGAAAATCGTCCGTCCGTAATCAACGCAATGCTTCTGCCAAGTTCCTTATCGCTGCTGATTGCTTCGGATGTGTAGAACATCTCCGGCATACCGCTGCCCTTTGGTCCTTCGTATCGGATAAATACGGCGTCTCCCTTTTGTACTTTATGCTTGAGAACTGCATCCAGACATTCTTCTTCACTGTCAAACGGCCTTGCCCGCAAGACTGCCTGAAACATTTCCTTCGGGCATGCGGTGTGCTTGATAACAGCCCCCTCAGGCGCCAGATTTCCTCTCAGAATCGCAACACTTCCATCCGTACCGATGGCATTTTCATAAGAACGAATAATATCCTCTTTTTTCAATGATACATGATTCCGCTCATTAAAATCCTGCAGCCATTTATCGCATTTCTCATAAAAACCATTCTGTTTTAATTCGTCCAGATTCTCTCCCAGAGTCTTACCAGTTACAGTCATGACGTCCAGATGAAGATGTTCCCGAATTTCTTCCATGATTGCCGGAACTCCGCCTGCATAATAGAAGCACTCTGCCGGCCACCTTCCTGCCGGACGGATATCCAGAAGATATCTTGCGTTTCTGTGCAGTCTGTCAAATGTATCTCCTGTAATTTCAATTCCAAATTCATGGGCAATGGCAGGAATATGCAGGAGACAATTCGTGCTTCCTGAAATAGCAGCGTGCACAAGGATTGCATTTTCAAAACTGTCCATTGTCACAATATCACTAGGACACATTCCAGGCATTGTCGCAAGCTTTACTGCCTGTGCCCCTGCTTCTCTTGCAAATGCCAGAAGGTCCGGACTGGTAGCAGGCATCAGGGCGCTTCCCGGAAGAGCAAGGCCGAGAGCTTCCGCCATAATCTGCATTGTAGAAGCCGTACCGATGAAAGAACATGCGCCGCAGCTTGGACAGGCATTGCATTTTGCCCAGTTCAGCTTTTCCTCGTCAATCTCTCCCCTCTGGTATTTCGCGCTGTACATACCAAGCTGCTCTAATGTAAGCATCTCAGGCCCGGCATTCATCGTACCGCCAGGCACCACCACTGACGGAATATCCACTCTTGCAAGTCCCATCAGGTTTGCCGGCATCCCCTTGTCACAGCTTGCCAGATACACCCCTGCATCAAAAGGTGTCGCATTGGCATGAATCTCAATCATATTCGCAATCATTTCACGGCTTGCCAGACTATAATTAATTCCGTCCGTACCCTGGCTTTCACCGTCGCAGATGTCCGTACAGAAATAACGTGCACCGTATCCTCCGGCTTCTTCAATCCCTTTACGCACCTCTTCCACCAGAATATTCAAATGTCCGCTTCCCGGATGGCTGTCACCATATGTACTCTCAATCATAACCTGCGGCTTTGACAAATCTTCCGGTTTCCATCCGGTCCCTATGCGCAGCGGATCTAATTCCGGCGCGTTTTTACGCATTTCCTGACTTCTTAATTCCATGATTTTTGTTCCCCTTTCTACTTTTTATTATGTTATCGTGATTACTCAAAACAGCAAACATGAAATTTCTCTTTTGTACTGAATATTTATGCAAAAAATGAAATAATCAATGCTACAACAAAGCCTGTTCCGCCTACAAGAGTTTCCATGATGGTCCATGTCTTCAACGTTGTTTTCTCATCCATGCCTACCAGTGACTTCACCAGCCAGAACCCTGAATCATTGAAATGAGAGCATACGGTTGCCCCGCCCGCAACTGCCGCTGTTGTACATGCAAGATACAGAGGAGACAAATCCGCGATTCCCGGCATAGCTGCTACAATCCCTGCTGCCATGGTCATGGCAACTGTCGCAGAACCCACACAAATCCTGACCAGTGCGGCTACAACAAAAGCTACAACTACAAGCGGAAGATTTGCAGAAGATACTGCATTTCCTATTAAATCACCTAGCCCGGAATACTGGAGCATATACCGCAGAACACCGCCGCAGGCTGTCACCAGAAGAATCAATCCTGTAGGCTCAAGGGATTTCGTCATGATTTTTTCCAATTCATCCATATTGTAACCATGTTTCAAACCAAGAACAAACATTGCAGCAATCGTAGCAATCAAAAGTGCCACAAAAGGCTCTCCAAGGAATCCAAAAATTGGGGCAAGCCCACTTAGAGCCGGTACAACGCCTGCTACGGAGTCAAGAATAATCAATACAAGCGGAATCAGGATAATTCCTACTATCGTCCAGAAATTTGGAAGCTTTGATTCATCAAAATCCTCCTGGTTTGCCACATGCTCCGGAACCGGAACCATATATTTATTTCCACAAATTGCACCCCACACAGGTCCTGCCACAATCATAGAAAAGATACCGCACAGCACACCAACCATGATTACCCAGCCAAGTTCTACATCGAGCATCGTCGCTACAAGAACCGGTCCTGGTGTCGGCGGTATAAACGCATGTCCGACCGCAAGTCCTGCCAGAAGCGGAATTGCATAGAACAGAGAAGAACGGTTCGTTCTCTTTGCAAGGGAAAATGCAAGCGGAATCAGGATAATCAATCCTGCGTCGAAGAACACTGGCATTGCAATCACCAGACCGGTAATTCCCAACGCCCATGCTGCCTTCTTGTCACCAAACCACTTCACCATACTAACGGCAAGAGTCTGCGCTCCTCCTGATGCTTCCAGTATAGCACCAAACATGGAGCCAAGGCCAACTAATAATGCAATTCCTTTCAATGTATTGCCAATACCATCATTCACCGCTGTTACAATATTGTCAAAAGGCATCCCTGCCCCAAGACCAATCACAATCGCTCCTACTAAAATAGAAACCATTGCCTGTACTTTAAATTTGATAATTAATACGAGTAATACCACAAGCCCTACAATTGCAGCTATCACCAATCTGGTTGGATTTAATGTCATCGCCTCGCCAGCCATAATAAATTCCTCCTTATTCTTTTTATTCGGTACAAAATTCTATTTATAACATCTGACGTCTTATGTTATTGTGATATTATTATATATTTTCGTCTATTTTTCTTCAATACATCTGATGTATTTATTCTTATTTCTGCTTTATGCACAAAAAAGAAGACCTTTTCAAATCAAAAAGTCCCCGTTTTTGTACATTATCGCCATTCTATTTTTTTAGTTGTTTGTTTATCGCCGGATACATCTGATGTTTTATATTATTTATTCCTGTTTTTTATCTCTCTCTTCCAAAATCTTAAGAATGGTCTGACGATTATAGGTCATATGCATCATCATTGCGCATTTAGCTCCCACAGAATCCCGCCTGAGTATCGCCTCTGTAATTGCCCGATGAGTTTCAATCGTCTGCTGCTTCAATAACCGGTGAGTCAGATTCGCGAATGTATGAACTGCTGTATTAATGACCGGAATCAGCGTCTCTACCACCTGGTTCTTACTGCACCTCGCAATACATGTATGAAATTCGATATCTTTACCAACGTGATTGTGCCCGTCCAAGTATAACTGTTCCGTCTCATCACACAGCCGTTTTAATTTTTTCATCTCCTCCTCAGTTGCATTTTCACATGCCAGAGCAGCAATTTCAGGCTCAATCATCAGACGCACATCAAATAAATCCAGTGCCAGTTTATATTTATCTTCTATCTTATTAAGCCCCAGTGGATCTTCTTCAATGGTATTGGTATTTATTACATAAGTTCCCGCGCCTCTTCTTACCTCCAGTATTCCTCTGGATACCAGCCCTTTTACCGCCTCCCGGATGGTGCTGCGTCCGACACCGAACCGCTCTGCAAGTTCGAATTCATTGGGAATCCTCTGTCCTAATTCAATCGGTTCCTGCAAAATATATTTCATCAATTCATCCTCTATTCTGGCACCAAGAGGTTTTTTACTCATTTTATCAAAATTATACATCCTACCACTTCCTAATTTCCGTATTGTTATCAGTTTATCATATTTCCGGCAGGATTGCATACTAAACTTTTTCTTATTTGACAACATATAAAATATTATTATATAATATTTTTATTACATATGTAGGATTTAAGGAGGACGTTACATGAATCATTTACCCCAAATCTCTGAAGCCGAATTTGAGGTCATGAAAGTTGTATGGGAATACGCACCGATTAACACAAATGAAATCACCGAAAAACTAACGAAAACAACAGCCTGGAGTCCCAAAACAATACAGACACTGATCAAACGCCTGGTGAACAAAGGCGCGCTTTCTTATGAAAAACAGAGCCGGGTATTTGTTTATACTCCGCTGGTAAATAAAAGTGAATACATTGGCCAGGAAAGCAGTTCTTTTTTAAAACGATATTATAATGGTGATATTACTGCCATGTTATCTGCCTATATTGAGAATGACAGGTTATCCGAAACAGAAATTGACACGCTCCGCGCCCTCCTTCTTTCCAAGAGTTCCAAAAAAGGAGGAAATTAATATTGTCAGATTTTATGATACGTTTTTTCATCTGCAATCTTTTTATGATTATGATTATTGCAATCCTCTCTGCGATAAAATGGATATTTAGAAATCATTTATCCGGCCGGATGCAGTATCATTTATGGTTCATACTGCTTGGACTGCTGGCAGTTCCTTTCCTGCCCGTCCGGCCAATCGGGTTTCTGCAGATTTTCTCATGTTTCAATATAAAAGCTGCAGTCAACGCAAGAGAAATTTCTAGCGAAATGAATATCCGAATACCTTCTGAGACTGCAGATTTTATGAACGATTTTGCCCTTTCAGTCAGCAAAGAAACACCATCTATTATTGGACTCTTTCTATTTGGAGTATGGCTGGTTGGAATCTTGGCAATGAGCCTGCTATTTGTACGCTCAAAAAAGCGGCTGAATACTTTGGAAAAATCTGCGCTGCCGCTTCAAAATCAGGAAATCCGCAATTTGTACAGAAACTGTTTAGAGGAAATGAACATTACCAAGGACATTCCTATCTACAGTACCGCATTTTTAAAATCTCCGGTCATTGTGGGATTGGTCCGGCCACGTATCTATCTGCCGCTCCATCTGGTTTCTGATTACAATACTTTCGAATACAATTTTTTCAAGTACAATGTCATCAAATACAATACCGAAAATATGCCTCATAAATCTCAAAACGAACTGCGTTACATGCTGCTCCATGAGCTGCAGCATTACAAGCATAAAGATGCTCTGGCAAATTATGTGATGAATATTACCGGCATATTATACTGGTTCAATCCTTTTGTCTGGTATGCCTTGAAAGAAATGCGAAATGACCGGGAAGTAGCATGTGATACTTCTGTTCTGGAAATGCTTTCGGAAAGTGATTACGAAGACTATGGTAACACATTGATAAACTTTATTGAAAAAGTATCTCTCACACCTTTTCCCTTTACGGCCGGAATCAGCAGTAATATGAAGCAGATGAAACGCAGAATCCTCAACATTGCCACTTATAAGAAACCTTCTCTGCGGAAACGTATTAGAAGCACAGCTATTTTCCTGCTGACTTCTGTTCTTCTGTTCAGCACGGCTCCGGCATTATCGACATATGCTGTTGACGGTGAGCGATACTACCCGGATTTTTCTGATGAAAATGTTTCCTATGTGGAGCTTTCTGACTATTTTGGAATCTATGAAGGAAGTTTCGTCCTGTATGATTTGGAACAGGATTCCTGGAAAATACATAATCCAGAGCTGTCCACCTTGCGGGTATCTCCAAACTCTACTTACAAAATATACACTGCCCTGTTTGGTCTGGAAGAAAATATCATCACCCCTGAAAATTCCTTTATCTCCTGGAATCATGAGATATATCCTTTTGATGCATGGAACACAGACCAGAATCTCCAATCCGCAATGGAATATTCTGTAAACTGGTATTTCCAGGTAATCAATGAACAGCTCGGGAGTGATACCGTATCTTCTTATATCCGGCAGATTGGATATGGAAACGAAGACATAAGCGGTGATTCCTCCGCGTACTGGATGGAATCCTCTCTGAAAATTTCTGCCGTGGAACAGGTAGAACTCCTGGCCAGTCTGTACAATAACAGTTTTGGCTTCGAGCCGGAGCATATAGACGCTGTCAAAGACTCCATCTGTCTCAAAGTTTCTCCATCCAATACCCTCTACGGAAAAACAGGCACCGGCCGCGTAGATGGACAGGATATTAATGGATGGTTTGTTGGTTTTGTAGAGAGTTCCGGCCATACTTATTTCTTTGCCGTAAATATCATGGCAGGTAACAACGCTACCGGGAGTTCCGCTTCTGAAATTGCTTTATCCATATTAACCGACATGAAAATATGGAATTAAGTCCGCGGAAATAAAATCGGGTGAATGGCCTATAATGACCTTTCCCCGATTTTTTACTTCTTCTTTTCTATATTCGATACTGATAGGCAGGAATCCTGTTCAATCCGTCATCCAGAATACTGTTACTCAAATACTGTATCTGCCCGTTTTCATAAAATCGTACTGTGAGCTGATGAGTGATCACAGCATCATTCCCCGACATTTCACATACAGCATCTACTGTTAATGTAATAGAGCCATCTTCATTTTCCTGTACTTCTGTAACTTCCGGATAAGATGTCCCAAATTCATTCGGTGCATAATTCAGACATCCCTGTCTATTCCATGCATATACTCCACGCATTTCATCATACTCCGCCATCTGCCTGATCTGCTCCGCCATAACAGGTAAATAGCACATGATCAAATCTTCAAATTCTTCTTTTGGAATCCCATCCGCATATATTTTTCTGTAATCTCTATATTTTTTTCTTCCCTTGGTTTCACCCGGATCAGGGCATTTCCATTTACAACTTCACTTACCTCTGGTGATTCAGGTACACAATACGAAATTGAAAAATACCCTTTTTCAGTGTATTCCCATTTTCTTAATCTTGTGTATGAAGTATCAGAAATACCAGGCTGATCTTCATCATACCATATTGCCGTTGTCCTTAATACATACATATCAGAACCATCAAAAATAAATTGATTTCTGCCAATCGTGCCATCAGAATGAACATGATAAGTGACAATTTCTCCACTGTTTCCATTAAATGCGGCTCTCAAAAATCTCTCCATATCCTCATAGTTAGCCATATTATAATGAAAACTGTCCGTCATGACAGGACTTCCCGTTTTCTGCAAAGTAAGAATCATCATTTCATTAGTATTTTGAGAAACAGATTCTTCCATTTCTATCTTATTTTCCTTTGGTTTACTTACATTTTGGCATCCAACTGGCAATATCATACTTAGAAATAAAAGTGGTAAACATACAAATCTACTCATTTGTGCCCTCCACGATTGGTATATCCAGTTCCCGCTTTTCTATAGAATTAGAAAGATATCGAAAAGTACCGTCTTCAAGAGGAAGAACCACAATACAGTTTGAAAACGCATAGTCTGAATTATGATCCGGCCATACACCATCTACATAAAGTGTAATCGTACCATCATCATTCCATCTATAATTCACTACTTCGCCAAATGGTGGAAATTGCTTTGAACATATCATCTCATATGCATAACTGTTAGTATCCACCTGATAGCCGCAAGACTGTCTTACCTGTTCTACAGATGCCGGAAAACAGGTAGTCATGATAGGCTCATAAATTTCCGCCGGAATCATTCCATTCCTCACCTTTAAGTTTTCACCCGTATAAATCCGATAGATATCTTCAAACATACATGGCATTAAAATCTCTTCCACATTGTCGACATTCCAATTTGTTACAAGCATATTATAGTTTACGAAACTCAATCCATATATGTACTTCTTTGTCATCTCCCTGCACTCATCCGACAAAGGTTTTACCCTGTAATACTCCCTCAGACTGCCATGCATAATGGTTTCTTTATTTGTATAGATAAAATACCCTTTCTCTGTCAGTTTCATTTCTTCCAGATCTTTGATTCCGCAACCCCTTATTTCCGGTATACCTCCCTCCTGCCAACCGATGGAAACAGAATAGGATTGTATTTTTTCATTTCTCTTAATAAATGTCAATGCCACGATATTTCCTTCTTTATATACGCTAAATATCGTAACCATTGCATTACCGCCTGATGAATAAATGGAATAAAACTCTTCCATTTTCTGATAATTTTCCATATTCATATTGTCCGAAACACTTACAAGCCCTTGTTCTCCCAGACATTTCACGACATTTTTCCTCTGCTCATCAGAAAAATTCTCAATACGCGAATAGTTTGTCTGTGGATTTGAAATACTGCTGTTCTTATAAATTTCCATACACCGCTCCGCTGCTGACATTGCTTCTTTTTGCAGATTCTGTTCTTCTTCCGCTGTAAGAACACTTACCGGCTGCCTATTTTTCTCTGTCAGCTCACTCTTTATCTCCAAATTTTCTTTTGCATGCATTTTTGCAGAGTCTTTCATATAACTGTCTTCTCCATAATACTCATTCCATCTATCATCAGACAGCCTCTCTCTGTACCACGTAAACTTTACATTGTTCTCTGAGGGAATTACATGGTTGGACACATACTGAAAACTACCATTCTCCAATGGCCTGATCACAACTTCATGACAGAATGCCTTCCCTGTATTTTTCTCCGGCCAGACAGCATTTACGGTAAGTTTTATTGTCCCATCCTGATTTTCTTCATAGGAGATTACCTCGGGATATGGTACATAAGGTGTCGGTGCGAAATCATACATTCCCCTTGCCCTGTATTGATAGCTTTTCGTATCCTTATGGTAGACCGTATACTGCTGCAGCACCTCAGAATCTACTCGAAAATACGCCTGAAATACACTCTCAAACTGTGATTCTGGAATCTCATAAGTGATTCCTTCCTCAAAAAATCCTTCAGGAACACACGGCTTATTTTCCATCTCACACAAAACAACATAAAGATCATAAAAATTTAGTTCCTGAAAATCATTTTCACTCCAATCCGAAGTAAATAAATTATTTGATTCGTATCCGATTGTAGTCAGATATTTTCTGCCAAATTCCCGGTTCATTTCATCCATTGGCTCTACCCTAAACGCCGTATGTCCGGAGGGGCCGTCAAATCCAGGCATATGGTATTCTTCAAAAAATAAATATCCCTCCTCAGAATACACCCATGTATATGCCGGATATTTTTTCGAACCTACAATTTCCCAATCATCTCCCTGATATAGATAATAATTGTAAGAGACTTCCACTTCACCATCCTTTGTCGTAAACTTATATTTTACAAAACGAATAGCTGACACAACGACAATAAGTGACGCTTCCGCTTCTTTTTGCGCTTCCACCTGACTGCAAAATTTCTTAATTTTCTCTGGACAGACCATATTTATCTGTTTTTCAATATCTATTGCTGAATATCCATTCTCACCTAATCGATTTACAATGCGGCATATCGCTTCCAGGCTGTCTACTTTATTTTTTTCTAAGGCTTCCTCGTAAATATCCTGGTAAACTGCCGCGATATTTTCTGCTGCTTTTATATCCTCCTCTGAATAATTATTTCCTTTCGCAATATTAGCTTTATAATCCGTTTTCATGGTGTCTGAAACTGTCTCTGGCTCACTGCTTTTTTCTTGTACATGACTGCATCCGGTCATTAAAAATAATGTGATGGTCATAACGATTGATAATCTTTTTTTCTTTTTTAGCAATGTATTTTCTCCTTTCTTATTATTACACTTGTAATATTTTAACTCAAAAAAATATTCTGTATAAAATATATAGTTCCCTTTTTTAATATTACATATGTAATATTAAAAAGTCAAGTTTATATATAAAATTCGTGGTTCTTTTCGTAATCGCGATATGGCCTGCCGCCCGCTCGTCAATGAGG
>CANOBT010000181.1 GCA_947564305.1 uncultured Lachnospiraceae bacterium
GTGTGACATTATGAAATTCTCCTTTCCTTACGCCGGCATTACCCGGATCAAGTTTTAAGGGTCTGTATGAAACATACATCTCAGCCATTTTAGAAACTGCTTTGCGGCCTTTATAACGAAAGTTTTGCAAAACAGATTCACGGCGCCCCTGTGTACTTTTACAGGATAACGCAATAAATAGTAAAAGTCAATGAAAACCTTATTGATACTATTTTGATTATAAGATAAAGTATATCCAAAGGGCATCCTTTATCAAAATAGAAGGAGAAATCAATATTATGTTGCCAACAAGAGAAAAGGCAGAAGAACTTCTGTCAGAAGCCGAAAAGTGCAATCCAGGAGCATGGGGAAATCACAGCCGCGTTGCGGCACATTGCGCAGAAAAGATTGCACAGGAGTGTGGTGATTTAGATTCTGATAAGGCATATATATTGGGATTACTGCATGATATCGGACGAAAATTTGGTGTAAGGCATCTGGGACATGTATCAGATGGTTACTCCTATATGATGTCTTTAGGATATGATGAGGTTGCAAAAATATGCCTGACCCATTCCTTCAATAACCAGACGACAGATGTATATGTGGGAAGGTTTGATACAACCGCGGAAGAATTAAGATTAATTCAGGATATGTTGAAAAAGGTTGTGATAGATGAATATGATAAACTGATACAATTGTGTGATTCTATCGCAGGTTCCGAAGGTGTGTTAGATATTGAGGAAAGAATGAACGATGTAAAACAGCGGTATGGCTCTTATCCGCAGGAAAAATGGGACAATAATCTAAGGCTCAAAACACATTTTGAAGAAAAAGCAGGGAAGGATATCTATACTATAGTTGAAAAAGATACTTTTAAACCATAAAAAATGACAACATGCTTGCGAGGTAGACGAGATGATCGAATTAGTAGAGGCTCAATCTGAACACAGGGAACTTCTATGGAATATACATCAGAAGTATCTTTATGAAATGACAAATTATTATGACGACGAAATGGATGAGACAGGAAATTACCATTACAGATACTTTGATGCTTATTTTATTGAGCCGGAGCGGACAGCATTACTCATATATGATGACAGGCTGCTTGTGGGATTTGCTATGATCAATCCATATTCCTACATCAATGAGCAACCTGACTATGTATTGGCGGAATTTACGATTTTTCCGATATATCGAAAAAGGCATATAGGAAAGGCTGCAGCGGAACTTATTTTTGAAACCTACAGGGGACACTGGGAAATAAAATACAATGAGAAAAATGTCGGAGCTAAAGCACTGTGGAATAAGGTGACAGATTCCTATCATCCGGTGAGGCATAAATATAGTAATGATGAGACAGTCTTATCTTTTGTGACTTGATAAAAGAATCTTATATGCAGGAAGCCGTAAAATCACAATGGAGTACCAGACAGCATTGTAAATGTTAAGGTAAGAGGGATAAGAATAATTGTGATATCAAGGAGGAACAATGGGGAAAATAATCAAGGACACTATTCATGCAAATGGGATAGATATTGGAATTTATACACAGGATTTTGAAAACGAGTTTATTTCATTGACAGATATAGCCCGATATAAAAGTGATGACCCGACAGCGGTTATACAAAATTGGATGAGAAGCCGAGATGTGATAGAATTTTTGGGATTATGGGAAAAACTTCATAACCCAGATTTTAAACCCCTCGAATTCGAGGGGTTTAGAAAACAGGCAGGCGCGAATGCATTTACAATGTCACCTAAGAAGTGGATAGAAGCCACGAATGCTATTGGCATTGTTTCAAAAGCGGGACGTTATGGTGGAACATACGCTCATAGCGATATTGCTATGTCTTTTGCAACTTGGATTTCGCCCGAATTCCAGTTGTACATTATGAAAGATTATAGAAGATTGAAAACAGATGAAAATAGTCGATTGTCTTTGAATTGGAATTTGAATAGGGAAATATCTAAGTTAAATTATAGAATACACACAGATGCTATTAAAGATAATTTAATTCCACCGGAATTAACACCAGTACAGATTGCTTATACATACGCAAATGAAGCCGATATGTTGAATGTTGTTTTGTTTGGAAAAACGGCGAAGCAGTGGAAAGATGAAAATCCAGTAGTAAAGGGAAATATGAGAGATGTGGCAACGCTGAACCAATTGTTAGTGCTTGCAAATTTGGAAAGTTATAATGCTGTTCTGATTAAGCAGGGCAAGAATCAGAAAGAGCGTATGAAACTACTTCGGCAGTTAGCAGTACAACAGTTGCAGACGTTGGAATCAGTAAGTTTAAATAATTTGCCGAAATTGGGAATCAATCTACAGGAAAATTGAAATGTATACTTTTGTACACAAGGACACAAGATATTTTGCAAGAGTATTTTGTTAAGTAAAAATTAGTAGTAATAAATTTATTTGTGCATGTTGTTTTGTGGGAATACTGTAATACCGTTGAGATAGTTTTATCTTTTATGACTTGATAAAAAAATTGGAATTGAAGGGGAAGGAGAGTAAATATGTGGAAGTTGAAAATTATATTGCTTTGTTTGTTATGCTTGTTGATAACAGCATGCAGCAATCAATTTGCGAAACGAGAGTATGATTCTGATGAAAAAATTGCTCAGAACGAAGACCATTATGCAAAAGAAGTTTCTGTCTCTAATTACATAAATGATGAATATACACTTTCAATTTCCAAATTTAATGGGCGTGAGACATTATGGGAAGAAACGATAAAAGAAAAACAGGATATAGAAATAGAATTTAGTTTTAACCTTTCAAAAGGTCAGGCTAAAATAGTATATATTGATAATGAAGATAATGTTACAACGCTGATTGAGTGTACGCCTGAGACTTCAACAGATGAATTTGTAACAAAAACGCTGTCATTAACAAGTGGGAAGAATCGATTAAAAATTGTTGGATATGATTGTGAAGATATTGACTTAAAAATGTCATTTCCAGAACTACAATAAGGGAATGTCTGCCTATAGAAAAACTCTATAAGCAGACACTTTTTATTTTATTTTGCAATTAGACGGAATCCCTGATAAAAGTTATACTAAGAATAGACATAAATAAGGTAGGAATGGGAAATGAGAGAGAAAAAATTACAACTGGTAGTCACATTTCACACCACAGCGGATGCGATGGCTATGGAGCAGACCTGCAAAGAACATCAGGCACCAGGCAGATTGATTCCAGTCCCGCGGGCTATATCTGCGGGTTGCGGGCTTGCGTGGTGTGCAGGGCTGGAATGCCGGGAAACATTACAGGAGATGATGGCAAATGCAGGAATCCAGGAGGAAGATATCCATGAATGCATGATTTAGTACAAGCGACAACCAAGAATCAAATGTTTCATTTACTAAATATCAGGAAAGGAAAAGTACAATGATTTATTTGGACAACGCGGCGACTACAGTACAGAAGCCGCGCCAGGTATCGAGGGCCGTAGCGGAGGCCATGTGCTCTTTGGGAAATGCAGGGCGGGGCGTCCATGAGGCAACATTAGGAGCGTCGCGGGTGATATTTGAAACAAGAAAGAGACTGGCGGATTTTTTTCACGCAGAGAGTCCGAAGCAGATTGTATTTACCATGAATTCAACGGAAAGCCTGAATATTGCCATAAAAGGGATTCTGCAAAGCGGAGACCATGTCATTACTACAGAACTGGAACATAATTCGGTACTCCGTCCTCTGTATGAAATGGAAAAAAGGGGCGTGGAACTTACCTTTATTCGTAGCGATAAAAATGGATGTATTGATTTGCAGGATATTGAGCATGAGATTCGGAAAAATACACGGGCAATCGTCTGTACCCATGGCTCTAATCTGACAGGAAATCTGGTAAATATCGGAAAAATCGGTGAAATTGCCCGAAAGCATGACGTATTGTTCTGCGTAGACGCTTCCCAGACGGCAGGGGTATTTCCGATAGATGTGCAGGAAATGAAGATTGACATTCTTTGCTTTACCGGACACAAAAGCCTGTTGGGTCCTCAGGGGACCGGAGGCATGTATGTGCGGGAGGGCGTGGTGGTCCGGCCGCTGCTCAGCGGGGGAAGCGGCGTGCAGACATACAGCAGGGAGCATCCGGCGCAGATGCCGACCGCGTTAGAGGCAGGCACCTTGAATGGCCATGGGATTGCCGGGCTGAATGCGGCGATAGGCTACATACAGGACACGGGGATTGATGTAATACGGGAACGGGAGCAGGCTTTGATGAAGCGTTTCTATGATGGAGTGAAGGAGATTCCGGGGGTGAAGATATACGGCGATTTTACGACAGACTGCCGTTGTCCAATCGTAGCATTGAATCTGGGAGATTATGATTCTTCAGAAGTAAGCGACGAACTATTTATGTCCTATGGAATCGCCACACGTCCGGGAGCACACTGCGCCCCGCTGATGCATCGAGCTCTTGGCACAGTGGAGCAGGGGGCGGTGCGTTTCAGTTTTTCTCATTATAATACCGAGGAAGAAATAGATGCAGCGGTGTCGGCGCTGCAGGAACTAGCATGAGAGGTTAAGTAGGCAGTTATAAAACTCAGGAGGAATACAAAATGGAGAAAAAAATTGTAGATGCAAGAGGTCTGGCATGCCCATTGCCGGTTGTAAATGCAAAGAAGGCGGTGGGAGAATTTCATGAGAATGGAGTATTGACCGTTCTGGTGGACAATGAGATTGCAGTGCAGAACCTGCAGAAGTTCGCAGCGCAGAGAGGGCTGAGCTCAGCAGGGGAGAAAAAGGGTGAAAAGGAGTATGAAGTGACCATACAGGTTGTTGTAAATGCGGCGACATCTCAGGCGCCAGTGGAGGAACCAGAGGAGGAAGAAATCAGCTGCAGCCCGGATTCTAGAAAGAAAGGGCTTGTGGCAGTTCTCTCTGCGAATGTGATGGGCAGCGGGGAGGAGAAGTTGGGGAAAGCACTGATGAAAGCATTTGTGTTTGCTCTGACAAAGCAGGATGTGCTGCCGGAGACAGTGCTGTGCTATAATTCAGGGGCGTACCTGACCTGTGAAGGTTCCGACTCTTTAGAAGATTTCAAAGTACTCGAAGCAGAAGGAGTCAATATCATGACCTGCGGAACCTGCCTGGATTTCTATGGAATTAAGGAAAAACTGGCAGTGGGAACGGTCACGAATATGTATGATATTGTGGAAACGATGGAAAATGCAAAATCGATCATAAGACCATAAGAAATACAAATGAGAAGAACAAAGGAGACATGTAATGGCAAATTATGTAGAAATGTGGAAAGAATTAGGAATGGATTTGGAGGCGCATGATGCATTGTGTGCGGTACTTCCTACGGCGTTCGGAGATGTATATCTCTCACAGGAAAATCGTCCGGAGGGCATGGGATTTTGGGACATGGTTGTGGCGGATATTCATGGAATTCGTCCGGCGGAGCTGATAGAGGCACAGAAGAAAGGACAGAAGGTTTTTGGAACGTTTTGTGTCTATGTGCCGGATGAGGTCGTGATTGCAGCAGATGGTATTGTAACCGGGTTGTGCGGCGGCTCCCAATTCTGGGTTCCGGGCGGGGAAAAGGTACTGCCTAAGAGTGTCTGTCCATTGATTAAAGCATCCGTAGGTGCGCGGTTGGAGCGTACCTGTCCATTTTTCCGCATTGCAGATATGTATGTAGGTGAAACGACTTGCGACGGTAAGAAAAAGGCATGGGAAATCTTAGGCCAGGATGTTCCGCTTCATATTATGGATATGCCGCAGATGAAGCGCCCGCAGGATATCAAAAAATGGGAAGATGAGATTAAAGAATTTGCAGGCGTAGTAGAAGAATTTACAGGAAATAAGATTACTCCGCAGAAACTGGGCGAAGCAATCCATATCATCAATGAAAAAAGAAAAGCTCTCACTCGCGTGTATGAGGCAAGAAAAGCACAGAATATTCCGATTAGCGGAAGAGACGCTTTATTGGTAATGCAGATTGCATTTTTTGATGATCCGGTTCGCTGTGCACAGATGACAAATAAGCTTGCAGATGAATTGGAGCAGCGGATTGCAGACGGCGTGTCTGTATTTCCGGCAGGAACAAAGCGTATTCTATTGTCTGGGACTCCGATGGCGATTCCAAACTGGAAGCTGCATCATATCATTGAAACCAGCGGTGCTGCGGTCGTATGCGAAGAGTCCTGCACAGGCACCCGTTATTTTGAAAATCTGGTGGATGAGACAAAGGATACTTTGGATGAGCAGTATGCGGCAATTGCGCAAAGGTATATGGGAGTGAACTGCGCATGCTTCACGCCGAATACCGGACGGGTGGATGATATTCTGCGTCTGGCAAAAGAATATAATGTAGATGGCGTGATTGATGTTAATCTGAAATTCTGCTGTCTATACGATACCGAAGGCTATACAGTGGAAAAGGCATTAAAGGATGCCGGCATCCCGATTTTAGGAATTGAGACAGATTATACGGATGCAGACGCAGAGCAGCTTCGGACGAGAATCGAAGCATTTGTGGAGATGTTGGGATAATATGGATGAGGAAAGCAGAATCAATTATTATATCCTGTTTGAGAATTATACACAGGGGATGATGCTGCAGGAACTTTTGCGGGAGGAGCATATTTCCTCCCGTATTTCACCTGCGCCCCGTTCTATTCAGGGAGAACTTGGGTGCGGCATGTCCTTGCTGGTTCAGCCGGAGGAGATAGAACGTGTGCGGGAATGCATTCAGAAAAATAAGGCGGAGTATTATGATATTGTAGCCCTGCCCTGTCAAATAAATCCCCGCAGAAATAAATTTTGTTAGGAGTAAGGTTATGAAGAAATATAATATCGGAATTGATATCGGCTCTACCTGCGCAAAGCTAGCCGTCCTGGATGAGGATAAGAAGCTGATTCTAAAATCCGTGCAGCCTACAGGATGGAGCAGTGTGGATACCGCAGAGTCCATCCGAAAGAAACTCCAGGACGAAGGGATTGATGTAGAGCAATCCACCTGTGTGGCTACCGGGTACGGAAGGATTTCTGTTCCCTACGCAGACAAAATGGTCACAGAGATTACCTGCCATGCCCGCGGGGCCATGTGGATTCATGATTCCAGTGAAATGGCGGTTATTGATATCGGCGGTCAGGATACAAAGATTATCCGTATAGAAGACGGCAGAGTGAAGGACTTTGTGATGAATGACAAATGCTCCGCAGGAACAGGCCGTTTTCTGGAGGTTATGGCAAATACTATGGCTCTGCGGCCGGATGAAATCTGTGAACTGGCTCGTCAAGGCGGCGGTACGGCTATCAGCTCTATGTGTACGGTATTTGCAGAATCAGAGGTTATCAGCTTGATCGGACGCGGTGAAAAGAAAGAGAATATTGCGTTTGCCGTGGTGGAGTCCATTGTAAATAAGGTGGTGTCCCAGAGCAGCAGGCTGAATGTGGGTGAGGAGACAGTCTGTTTGACAGGGGGGCTGTGCGAATGTGCTTATCTTCGGGAAAACCTGTCAGAAAAACTGAACTGTGAGGTTCAGGCGGACCCGAACGGCAGATTTGCCGGGGCGATTGGGGCGGCGTTATGTGCCGCGGAGGCCAGGTAATAAAAACAAAAGAACTCAGGAGGAATCACAAGTGGAACTGATACAAAATTTACCGGAAGTATTTGAACAATTTGCAGAGCAGAGGAAAAATTCCTTTTTAGCAGTGAAAAAATTAAAGGACGAGGGCGTTCCTGTTGTGGGAGCATACTGTACCTATTTTCCGCAGGAAATTGCAATGGCAGCAGGCGCGGCGACAGTGGGCTTATGCTCTACCTCGGATGAAACGATTCCGGAAGCGGAGAAGGAGCTGCCGAAAAATCTCTGTCCTTTGATTAAGTCCAGCTATGGATTCGCAAAGACAGATAAATGTCCGTTTTTCTATTTCTCGGATGTGGTAGTCGGAGAGACGACCTGTGACGGAAAAAAGAAAATGTATGAATATATGTCCGAATTCAAAGATGTGTTTGTCATGGAATTGCCGAATACACAGAGCGAAGAAGCATTGAAACTCTGGAGGAGCGAGATTATCCGCTTCAAGGAATACCTGGAAAAGAAATTCCAGACAGAGATTAGCGAAGAAAAAATCCGGGAGGCAGTAAAACTGCAGAATGCTGTCCGCAATTCCATGAAGCGTCTGTATGCGGTTATGAAACATGACCCTGCGCCGATCGGCGGCTACGATTTGTTTAAAGTGCTGTATGGAAGTACATTTAAATTTGATAAGACCTTGATTCCAGGGGAGATTGACAGCCTGGTGGAGAAAATCGAAAAAGAATACGGGGAAGGAAAAATGCAGGAAAAGAAACCCCGTATCATGCTGACCGGATGCCCAGTGGGAGGAGCCACGGAAAAAATCATCCGTGCCGTGGAGGACAACGGCGGAATTGTTGTTGCTTATGAAAACTGTACAGGGGCAAAGACCTTTGACAAGCTGGTGGACGAGAGTGCAGAAGATATCTATGATGCCATTGCAAGGAGATATCTGGATATTGGATGTTCCGTAATGACGCCGAATAAAAACCGTCTGGAACTGGCAGGACGGTTGATTGACGAGTATCAGGTAGATGGTGTGATTGAGATGACACTTCAGGCTTGTCATACATATAATGTGGAAAGTCTGGCGATACGTAAATTTGTGACACAGGAAAAGAATATTCCTTATATCAACGTAGAAACCGATTACTCTCAGCAGGATGTAGGACAGTTAAATACGAGAGTAGCCGCATTTATTGAAATGCTGTAAAGAAAGGGATTTCGTAGATGCAGTCCCCTTTAACCAGGTAACAAGCCATTATATTTATCAGAGAACCGAAGTCTGCCGTCAAAGTGTACAGGCTTCGGTTTTTTCTATCTATATGCAGAATACAGCATACAGAGGCACAGATATCAGTCCGTTTTCATCTGCTCCAAAGTTTCTGGAGGAAATCCGTATCATTTCTTTCGGATGAAACATATTGGAAAAATGTTTCATGCTCTTTGCGTGTACGTTTTGATCATACTTTACTTCCACTGGAAGCACATTCCCTTTCTTCTGAATCAAGAAATCTACCTCTGCTGCCGGTGCATCTGAAGTCCAATAATACAGCTCGTGTCCCCCCGCACATAGTGCCTGTGCCACATAGTTTTCTGCCAGTGCACCCTTATAAACATCGGATAATTCCTGACGAATCACATTTTCCGGCATGATTCCGGAAAAACAGGAAAGCAGGCCCACATCAGACATATAAAGCTTAAAAGAGGAAATGTCCCTGGAGACCTTCACCGGCACCTCTCCTCTTGTTACCCGGTCACATTCTAGTGCAATTCCGGCCATGACAAGCCAGGCAATGGAGTCACCAAACAATCCTGCCGTCGCACCTTTTCGTATCAGTTTATACTGAAATTTTTTATTGTCCTTGGCAAGCTGTGCCGGCAGAGAACGAAAGGCATTCTGAATCTTCGTACATTCTCCGGCGGTAGAATACTTCGCCATATCCGCAGTATAGGCATTCAAGATTAGCTCTTGCATCTCCTGGATATTTACCAGTGTTTGCTCTTCTGTATACATCTTGACAACTGCCGGCATTCCGCCCACAAACAGATACCGGCGCAGCCAGGTCATCAGTTCACGGTGAGATTGCTCCGGCATCTCAGCTCTCTGCTCAAAATGTTCCCTGATCAATGGGATAAAGTGTCCATTCCCCATCGCTTTTAGAAATTCATCAAATGTCAATGGATACATGGTTTTCATCAATACCTTGCCTACCGGAAAAGAATACTTTTCCCGATGGAGCGCAACCCCCAGAAGACTTCCGGCAGCCACAATATGGTACTCTGGTGCCTCCTCAGCAAAATATTTCAGAGAGGTCAGGGCACGTTCGCATACCTGAATCTCATCAAATATTAATAATGTTTGTTCTGGTACAATCCGTTCTGTAAAATACTCTTCCAGAAAACGGATGATTCGCTCCGGGTTTAAATCTCCGTCAAAAAATTCAGCAATCACTGGCATACGCTCAAAATTAATATAAATAAAATTTTTATAATAATCCCTGCCGAAACGCTGTAAGGTATAGGTTTTTCCTACCTGCCTTGCTCCATATAGAACTAACGGCAGACGGTCTTTTTTGTTATTGCGCCATTCCAATAAATCATTGACTATATTCCGCTCCATAAAATCCCTCCTCCTTTTATACATGACAATCTGTTTGCACCATATCTATAAAGCGTATTTTAACTCGTATAATTTCCATATCATAAATTTCACGTAATATTCTGTTTTCTTTATTACTAGTATACAGGTTTATTTTATAAAAATCAATAAAAATCATTTTGGAATGACTTTTATTTATGAAAATATCACTTTAGAGTTACTATTATTTTGATTTTATCATATTAAAATAATAAATTCAAAAAGATAAATCATTTTTAAATGACTATTTTTTAAAATTTAATAACT
>CANOBT010000182.1 GCA_947564305.1 uncultured Lachnospiraceae bacterium
GGTGGCAAAGGATAGGGGAATCGGCAAAAGAGAAGTGTACAAAATGTTATTGGACCAGGTGATTCAGATTGTCGAATCCCATGGTGACTCTGTCATCCACAGTTTCGGAATTGTGTTAGATCCGGCGGGGAATTACCAGTTTACGCAGACAAATGAGACGCTTAGGCTGCGTTTTGTGGCCGATGTGTATGGACTTCGTACGATTGAAGAACTTACGCAGGAACAAGAACGGGCTACGGCAGCGGATTTAATCCACTATCTTTGTACCGATGAAATGTATGGTTATGAACTGGATGATGAGACGCTGGATAAAGAATATATCCTGAAAATGGTGAATCTCAGGTATGCTATTAACTTAAATAGTTTTCAAAAATATATCCCTACTGTGCTTGCTTCTGATATCAGTGATGAGACACGTATTGCAATCATGGAGAATCTGGACAAGTTGGAAGGGGTGGGCGTGGAAGTGGAATCTCTGCGCAGATATACGGACAGCCAGTACTTTGCCTCTATTATTGGATATACTGGAAAAATTTCCCAGGAAGAATATGATGCGCTGGATAAGGATCAAAAGGAGCGATATTCCCTGTCGGATATTGTTGGAAAATCAGGGATTGAACAGGCTATGGATAATGTACTCCAGGGGGATAGAGGGGAGCGAATTTTTTATGTTGACAGTCTGGGCAAGGTGACGGAGGAGGTAAGTTATGTGGAACCCGGAGCAGGCAATGATGTTTACCTGACAATTGATAAGAAACTTCAACGGCAGACTTACCAGATTATAGAAGAAAAGATAGCTGGCGTTGTGCTTTCCAAGCTGCGTAATGTAATGAATTATGATCCCAGCCTGACCGAAGATACGATGGAAATTATCATTCCAGCAGATGATGCTTATTATGCTTTTATTGCAAATGAGATTATTAACGAACAGCATTTTGGCAAGAACGATGCTGGTCCCTCGGAAAAGGACGTTTATCGTATATATGAGGCACGTAAAGAGACGGTGCTGAGTGAGATTTTGCGTGAATTGAATGGAAACACGCCATACCAGAGCCTATCTGTTGAGATGAAAGGGTATATGGACTATATGGAGAGCATTCTGCAGTCTGGAATCCTCTTGACAGATGTTATTGATCCCGCTGATACAACCTACCAGGCATGGTCAAAGGAAGAGACAATCAGTATGAACCAGTATTTGAACTATGCGATTTCGAAAAACTGGATTGATACTTCCAGGCTCACGGAGTATATTTCATCTGATTATTCAGATGCAGCTGAGGTATATCAGGCAATTTTACGATATTTGCAGGATTATTTGAGTTCGGATATGAATTTCGACAAACTTCTCTACAAATATCTTATAAAATCAGGTAGTATCAGCGGAGCACAGATATGTTCCATTGTCTATGAGCAGGGTGTGCTGCCGATGGATGAGGGAACATATAACGGACTCAGGGATGGCAGTATAGATTCTTTCGGGTGGCTTTATACCCAGGTTCAGACATTAAGAATCACGCCTGGACAGCTGGCATTGGAGCCGTGTACAGGTTCTGCAGTGGTAAGCGACCCAAATACAGGTGAGGTTCTGGCCTGTGTGTCTTACCCGGGATATGACAATAACCGATTGGCCAACAATATGGATTCGGATTATTATACGCAGCTTGTAACAGGTCTGTCTCGTCCATTTTATAATAATGCGACCCAGGAGACTACAGCACCAGGTTCCACATACAAGATGCTCACTTCTGTCGCTGCATTGACAGAGGGGAAGATCAAAGGAGATACTTATCTTTCCTGCGGCGGTGAATTTTCTTTAGTTACCCCGAGTCCACGCTGTTGGTCTTATCCGAGTGGCCATGGAGGGATTAATGTAGTGGATGCTTTGAATTATTCCTGTAATGTATTTTACTATAATGTAGGATTTCAGTTTGGCCAGGATAAAGACGGAAATTATGACAGCAACCGTGGAATTGAGGTTCTCCGTAAATACGCAGAGGAGTTCGGACTGGGAGAAACAACAGGGCTTGAGATTCCGGAAACAGAGCCAAATATCTCTGATACAGATTCCGTATTGTCAGCCATCGGACAAGGTACGAATAATTATACTGTCAGCCAGTTGAACCGCTATGTCTCTACTGTTGCAAATAAAGGAACTGTCTACAAGCTGACACTGCTTGACAGAACAACAGATGCTAATGGAAAGATTATAAAGAAGTATGAACCTACGGTTGTCAATACAATGGAAGATGTCTCAGATGAAACATGGGATCTTATTCACTCAGGAATGGTTGCCATGATTCAAAGTACTGCCAGTTTTTATGGGATTGAGGTCGATTCAGCAGGAAAGACAGGTACGGCACAGCAAAGTGCAATCCATCCGGACCACGCTGTGTTTGTAGGATTTGCTCCGGTGGAATCTCCTGAAATGGCTGTGGCGGTGCGAATCGCCAATGGATATACATCTGCATATGCGGCAGAGATTGGCAGAGATGTCATTCGAGCGAACTTTGGCGCCGAAGAAAGCGAACTGATTACCGGACAGGCTGCGAAACTTGGAGCATCAATTTCAGACTAAAAATGGTCTCGAGCAAATAACAAGCTATTTTGAGGCTGTTCCTAGAAGCCATACACAAGGAAGTGAGAAGATTGGACAGGCTTGTTACAATTAAAAGCTGTAAATATGGCATGGAGATCCATATGGATCCGAACGTACCCTTTGAGGTGCTTTTGGAACATATGCAGGACAGATTCTATAATTCTGCCAGATTTTTCCAGGGAGCACAGATGGCAGTTTCATTCCAGGGCCGTAGTTTAAATTATACACAGGAGCAGACTATCCTGAGTCTGATTTCTGATACAGCAGGGATTGACATTGTATGTGTCATAGATGAGGACAGTGGACATGAGCTGGCATACAAACGCATTGTAGAAAAAGCCATGGCTGAACTTCCGGAAAAAGAAGGACAGTTCTACAAAGGTACTTTAGGAAAAAGACAGGTGATAGAATCCGATTCCAGTATTGTAATCCTCGGAAACGTAGAACCAGGTGCTTCCGTGATTGCAAAGGGGAATATCGTTGTTGTGGGAGCGTTGCGGGGAAATGCACATGCCGGGGCTGCAGGAAACAGGGATGCCTATATTGTAGCGCTTTCCATGCGTCCAAGAATGCTTCGGATTGGAGACATAGAAGCAAAGCGCCAGAGTGTATATCAGGAAGGTATCACAATCCGCGGTCCAAAGATTGCAGCCATAGACGGTACCCGGATTCGACTGAATCCACTTGTAGATTAGGAACTGACGTAAATCATTACATGACAGTTCCTTAGTCCAATGAAATGAGATGTGAATCAGAAGTTGCAGGAGGATAGCAAGAATGGGAGAAGTAATTGTCATTACATCAGGAAAAGGCGGGGTAGGCAAAACGACTACTACGGCAAATATAGGTGTTGGGTTGGCACAGTCCGGCAAAAAAGTGATAGTGATCGATACGGATTTAGGTCTCCGGAACCTGGATGTGGTTATGGGACTCGAAAATAAGATTGTATATAATCTGGTTGATGTGATTGAGGGGAGCTGCCGTACGAAACAGGCACTGATCAGGGATAAGCGTTTCCCAGAGCTTTATCTGCTTCCTTCCGCACAGACAAAGGATAAATCTGCTGTTTCTCCGGAGCAGATGCAAAAACTGGTTTCTGAATTAAAAGCGGAGTTTGACTATGTTCTTTTGGACTGTCCGGCAGGAATCGAACAGGGTTTTCAAAATGCCATTGCCGGAGCTGACCGTGCAATTATTGTTACGACTCCTGAGGTCTCTGCCATCCGGGATGCGGATCGGATCATTGGCTTGTTGGAGACTAAAGGAATCAAGAAAAATTCATTGATCATAAATCGTCTGCGGATTGATATGGTGCAGAAAGGAGATATGATGTCTGTGGAAGATGTTACGGAAATCCTGGCAATTCCTTTGATTGGGGTCATACCTGATGATGAACAGATTGTGATCGCAACAAATCAGGGAGAGCCGATCATTGGCACAGACTGCCTATCAGGACTTGCCTATGACCGCATTTGCCGAAGGATTCTCGGAGAAGAAATTACGATTCCTGATTTTAGCCGTCCTGATGGATTTTTCCTGCGTATTCGCAAGATGTTCGGGAAAAAATAGGAGGATTAAGATGATGCGTGTACCATCGGTTCAGATTGCAAAAGACAGGCTTCATGTTCTGCTTAATGCAGACAGGCTGAAATGCACCCCGGATACAGCAGATAAGCTGTCCTCTGAAATGTATTATACGCTTTCCAAATATATTGAGATCAAACAAGAAGACTTTGAACTTAAGATTACACATTCAGATATACATATAAAATATACAGGAGAAAATGATTGAAAACTTTTATCCAAAATATCAGGCATCGGTATCATTTGAAAGATTATAAATTCGGTCTTGTCGCGTTGGTGCTGGCAATTTCCGTTATCGGAGTTTTTATTGTCGGCAGCGCACAGGCTTCTCTGCAGGGAAAGCAGGCACAAGGGGTGGTTCTCGGTGTGATCGCTATGGTGATTATTTCCCTGATTGATTATGAATGGGTATTAAAATTTCACTGGGTCATGTATCTGGTCAATATCATATTGCTGGGGGCTGTCCTGTTGTTTGGCGTGAATACAAATGGGGCGACGCGCTGGCTGAACCTGGGCTTTATCCAGTTTCAGCCTTCTGACCTGACAAAGATTATAACGATTCTGTTCTATGCAAAACTTTTGATGAAATGGGAACAGTCGATTAATGATAAACGTTTTATTATTGCGGCGGTGGCACTGATGCTGCCATCTCTTGCACTGATTTATAAGCAGCCGAATCTTTCCACTACAATCTGTCTGGCTACGTTATTCTGTGTGTTGATGTATATCGGGGGGTTAAGCTATAAATTTATCGGAACCATGTTTGCAATATTTATCCCTTTGGCGATTATACTGTTTATTATCATTATACAGCCAAATCAGCCATTGATACATCAGTATCAGCAGAATCGCATCCTGGCCTGGCTGGAGCCGGAGAAATATGAGTCTGATGAGGCTTACCAACAGCTGAATTCCATCATGGCTATTGGTTCCGGACAGTTGACAGGAAAAGGATACAACAATACAACAACAACCTCGGTAAAAAACGGAAATTTTATCTCCGAACCTCAGACTGATTTTATTTTTGCAATTATTGGAGAAGAATTGGGATTTGTGGGTTGTTGTGTGGTCATAATTTTGTTATTATTAATAGTAGTAGATTGTATTTTAATTGGAATAAAAGCAAAGGATACCGGAGGCCGTATTATCTGCACCGGTGTCGCCGCACTGATTGGTATTCAAAGTTTTATTAATATCAGTGTTGCTACCATGTTGTTTCCGAATACAGGGATTTCCCTGCCATTTATCAGCTACGGCCTGACATCTGTTGTGTGCTTTTATATGGGAATCGGATTTGTGCTGAATGTCGGGCTTCAGCCGAACAAATATCAGTAGAGGAGAGAGCAGAGTATGAATATAGGACTGGTTGCGCATGATGCGAAAAAGAAACTGATGCAGAATTTTTGCATTGCCTACAGAGGGATTTTAAACAAACATAACCTATATGCTACAGAGACAACGGGAATGCTCGTGGAGAGTGTGACGAATCTCAATATCCATAAATATCTGGCGGGTCATCTTGGCGGAAAACAGATGTTGGGTGCCCAGATTGAGCAGAATGATATGGACCTTATGATTTTTTTCAGAGATCCGTTAAGTCCCAGGTCCCATGAACCGGATGTCAATGACATTGTGCGCTTATGTGATGAGTACAATATACCTATGGCTACAAATATTGCTACGGCAGAAGCGTTGATTCTTGCTCTGGACAGGGGAGACCTGGATTGGAGAGAACTATATAGATGAGGGGCAAGGGTACATGAGTGAATATCATTCCCGAAAGAGGACGGGACAGGATGTGAGGGGAAGGAAACGGCGTGAATCCGGTTCGCAGAGCCGTAAAAGCAGCAATTTGGGAGAGCGTGAACCACAAAGCCAAAGACGAGGAAGCGGGAGTCCTCAAAACTCTGTAAGGAAGAAAAAGCGCAGACGAAAAAAAACGATGCGGATAATCAGCTTATTGGCTTCCTGTTTAACGGTGGTTTTGATTTTAGGCGGTGCAGGTTTCTTATATTATCAGTATCAGGCAAAAAGACAGCCTTTGTACGCTGTATTGTATGAGGCAGAACACTATAATCAAAGTCTATACCAGGGAACATTTTTTGCTCAGGATTTGTGCGTGGCTTCTGAAAATATAGCAATGGATGGATTTGGCGGGGACGGAAGTCTTCATGCGGCAGGTTTATTTGATGTGGAACAGAAGCAGGTTTTGTACGCAGATCGTGTACATGCCCGGCTTTATCCCGCAAGCACGACGAAACTGATGACCGCCTATCTAACGTTAAAATATGGAAATTTAGAGGATGTAGTGGCGGTCAGTGAAACGGCTGTAGCATATTTTGAACCGGAAGCAACATTATGTGGATTACAGGCGGGAGACCAGCTTACTTTATATGATTTGTTGTGTGGGTTGGTTCTTTATTCCGGAAATGATAATGCTGTAGTAATTGCAGAATATCTCGGCGGAAGTATTGAAGGTTTTGCAGAGAAGATGAATCAAGAGGCGTTGGCTCTGGGAGCAACACATACTCATTTTATGAACCCACATGGGCTGCATGAGGACGATCATTACACAACAGCATATGATTTATATTTAATTTTTAATGAATGTATTAAAGATTCAAGGTTTTTGGATATTATTTCTATGAAATCCTATACAGGTACATTGACAGGACAGGACGGCAGTGTACGCACGGCCGAATGGACCCCAACGAACTATTATTCCGCAGGACTGGCAGAGATGCCGCCAGGTGTACAGGTAATTGGTGGTAAGACAGGAACTACGGATGAGGCGGGGTCTTGTGTTGTATTATATAATTTGGACAGTGCAGGAAAACCTTTTATTTCGATAGTTATGGGCGCTGGAGATAAGGAGATTTTGTATGGTGATATGACACAGATTCTTACGGCAGGTCTTGGAAGCTGAGAACCCGCTGATAAATCTATTTTTATGTGTTATTGGCTGGCTTTGCGGTAACTGTTACAGTTCACGCCCAAACCGGGCGTTGGACTGTAACGTTTTTGGATTTTTTCAAATCAATTCCCATGGGGATTGATTCTGTTAGAGGACATGTGCTGTCTATCTCAGGAAGATGCAGATGTACTGTCAGACATGCTGTCCACTCTCCCGTATAGGCTGATTAGATAAAGTCCGCACAGTCCAACGAGAGTATAGACAATCCTGGAAAACCAGCTTAGATTACCAAATAGGAATGCAACCAGGTCAAAACGGAAGATTCCGACAAGAAGCCAGTTTGCTGCACCGATAATAACAAGAGTTAAAGCTGTATTATCAAACCACTTCATACTATTTCCTCCTTTTCACTATCAATGATTTTATTATTGTCAA
Organism: uncultured Lachnospiraceae bacterium; assembly: GCA_947564305.1. The sequence continues at coordinate 7,530 of CANOBT010000182.1, forward strand.
ATTAAAGTGGAAATATACATGCAAAGATGATATACTTTTGTTCGATGGAGAGAAAAATGAATGGGTGAAAGGATTTCAGAGAAGCCGGAGGAGTATGGATTTGATATTCCGCAAGAAAAAATCAGTAAATATCAGCCAATATAAAACCAAACAGGAATTGAATATCGGCATGCTTATTTTTATTCTTATATTATTGTACCTGATGATTACACTGGTTACATATGCCACCTCAAAACGTATTTCTACATATGAAGTACGAAAAGGTAGTATTGTAAAAGATAATTCTTATACAGGTCTGATTTTAAGAGAGGAAAAAGTCGCCTATGCAGAGAACGAAGGGTATATCAGTTATTTTAGGAATGAGAATAGCAAAGTAAAGGCGGGAAGCAATATTTATGCGGTGTCCTCGGACATATTGGATGCTGATGCATCGGCAGAGACAGAAGCATTTCCTTTAGGAGAGGATGCGCAAAAGAACTTAAGTCTGAAAACACAGAATTTTAATGAAAACTTTAATGCACAAAAGTTTTCTTCTGTCTATACCTTGAAGAATGATCTGACAGAAGTTCTCAGAGATGCATCGAATCAGTCAAAAATGGTACAGTTAGATTCATTAGCAGCTCAGAACAGCAATGGTATCCGTGTGTATCAAAGTGCTTATGACGGAGTACTTGTCCAGACTATTGATGGATATGAAGATTTGTCAGAAGATACATTAGAACCATCAGATTTTGACCGGACCAGCTATAGTACAGTACGGTTGGAGGATTGGTCCAGATTACATACAGGTGATGCAGTGTACAAGCTTGTGACCAGTGAAGAGTGGTGTGTATATATTGAACTGGATGAAAAACAGGCAAAAGAATTGTCAGAAATTACTTTCATAAAAACTCGAATAGATAAGGATAATGAGGCGCTTTGGGCAGATTTTTCTATTTTACAGCTTGATAGTCATTATTATGGAAAACTTTCGTTTGATCATTCTATGATTCGCTATGCAAAAGACAGATTTTTAAATATTGAGTTGATTCTGGAACAGGAAAGCGGTTTGAAAATTCCAAAAAGTTCTGTTATAGAAAAGGACTTTTATGTTGTACCTTTGGAATATATGACATTAAATGAGAGCGGCACAACTCAAGGATTTCTATTTAAAGAAGACGGAGAGTCCGTGTTTCATACTGTAGAAATTTATCATATCACAGAAGAGGGAGAAGTTTATCTTAATCCGGAAGATTTTGGTGCAGACACTCTTTTGGTTAATCCGGAGACTTCTGAAAACTATCAATTAAAAAGCAAAAAGGCTTTAAAAGGAGTCTACAGCATTAATAAAGGATATACAGTTTTTAAACAAGTTTCAATTTTGTGTGAAAATGAAGACTACTATATTGTAGATGAGGGTGTGGATTACAGCTTGTCTAATTATGACCATATTGTTCTGGATGGAAGTATGGTAGGAGCATCCGAAGTGGTTTTTCAATAAGGAAACTAAAGGTATAATGATTCATAAAGGAGCAGTTTTATATGTTGAAGGAGCAGTTAAATGAGGTAGAATCACGGATACAGGCTGCCTGTACACGTTCCGGACGCCGCCGGGAGGATGTGACACTGATAGCAGTCAGCAAAACAAAACCAGAGGAGGTACTGATGGAAGCCTATGGTTTAGGAATTCGAATATTTGGCGAGAATAAAGTCCAGGAGCTGATAGAAAAATATGAGGCATTGCCAAAGGACATCCACTGGCATATGATTGGTCATTTGCAGACGAATAAAGTCAAGTATATTGTCGGAAAAGTGGAATTAATTCATTCTGTGGATTCTCTGAAGCTCATGGAAGCGATTGAAAAGGAGGCGGCGAAAAAAGATATCGTGGCAAAGGTGCTTGTTGAGGTGAATGTAGCAGAAGAAGAAAGTAAATTTGGTCTAAAAACAGAAGAGGTTATTCCACTTATCCAAAAGGCTGCAATTTGCCCTCATATACATGTATGCGGCCTTATGACAATCGCTCCTTTTGTGAAAAATCCCGAAGATAATAGGCTAATCTTTAAAAATTTACATAAATTATCTGTTGACATAACAGCCGCAAACATTGATAATGTTACTATGGATGTTCTCTCTATGGGTATGACCAATGATTATGAAGTCGCAATCGAAGAGGGGGCGACTATGGTCAGGATAGGAACTGGAATTTGGTCCGCGAAATAAAAGTTCCCGAGCAGATCAGCGGTTATGAGTATGAGATTACGGAGACAATCTCCTGTATCAAAGAAGGAAAAATGGAATGTCCCTCCATGCCTCATGAGGAGACTTTAAAAATGATGCGGGTGATGGATGGACTGCGTGCTGATTGGGGAATGAAATATCCGGAGGAGATAGAAATACTATAATATCGTTCAGCCTGCGTCATTTGTTGGATGAACTGTAAAAATTTTATATGGATTCTCACGTGGATTAGTGATATAATCGTAAACGGACACTGAAAATTGGTTAAAGATATGCGTAAGGTAAAAGGATAAGGTAAACAAATGGGAAGAACAATCGCAATTGCAAATCAGAAGGGCGGCGTAGGAAAGACAACGACTGCCATTAATCTATCGTCATCACTGGCGGCAAAAGGGAAAAAGGATTAGTAAGGCAATTAAAGGTTACTCAAGATGAACTTAAGT
>CANOBT010000183.1 GCA_947564305.1 uncultured Lachnospiraceae bacterium
ACGGTTGACCTGCTGGAAACGGTGCGGCATCTGAAGGAGCTTGGCGTTGAGGTGCGGTTTGAAAAGAAAGACTTCTATACGGGGGAAGTGCCGAAGAATGCGGTAAAATGGGCATTCTTCGGCACTTTTTGGTGTTTAGGTGGTGTTTAAAGCTATGTTACGAAACTATACATGCTGATAAAATAATTTTCTACCTGTGCGGTTGTGTTCATGAATCCTCTTAATGCAAGGCCTCCTTTGGCTCAAATTTATTTGGCAGAATGGATTTGGCCTTATAAAATAAGGCTTTCAGAATTTTCAACCGCACAGGTGGAATAATTTTTACTATCTTTCCGATGGTAAAATTTCATTATTTATGGTAGAATATGGACTATAAGAAGAAAGGGTGAAAACAATGATTCTGCCTTTAAGTGTTAAAAATCAAAGCATTGAAACTTCTGGTATAACCAGTGACTATAAAGAAGCGATATGTGAATATATATGGAATGGATTGGAAGCGCATGCAACGGAAATTAATGTGGATTTCTCTCCAAATGTTGCATTTGGAATTAGCGAATTATCAATCAGAGATAACGGAGATGGTATTAATTATGAAGAATTGGGTGATACCTTTGGGGCCTTTTTGGCATCCCAAAAGAGCCTTATGTCATTGAAAATAAAATCCAAAACAAATAAAGGAAAAGGTAGATTTTCTTTTATGGCATTTGCTTGCAGTGCCAAATGGTCAACTATATATAAAGATGGAATAGAGTTAAAAGAATACGAGATAAAATTAAATAATGATAAAAAGGAAATCATTAATTATACAGAACCTGTAAAATCTGAAAAAAAACAAACAGGTACAAAAGTAGAATTTTTTGATATAAGTGTGCTTACAGTGGAAAATATGAGTTTTGATATATTGGAGCCTGTGTTATTAAAAGAGTTTGCATGGTTTATGTACTTATTCAAGAATCGTAACATAAAAATATATGTGAATAATGATCCAATTGATTATAGCAAATATATTGATACAAATTTGAGTGAAAAAATAATTAAGACAATTAGTGGTGAAAAGTTTGAAATAAATTTGATCATTTGGCAGGAATCCATAAAAGAAAAGTTTTGCTGCTATTATTTTGATGGAAGCGATGCTTTAAAAGGCAAGGAAACTACCACATTTAATAGAAATACAATTTCTTTTAATCACAGTGTGTTTGTTAAATCTGCATTCTTTGATGATAAGGATAATATTGAAGTACAGCTTGAGGGGGTGCAGGTTAGTTTATTTGATTCAGAAGAAGACAAAAAAATATTCCGGGCACTCAAAAAAGTAATTTCTTCATTCATTGAAAAGAAAATGGGGATATATATGTCCCAACGGGCAGAAGAGGCTGTTAGGGAAATGATAGAAGAGAGAAAAAGTTTTCCATCATTTTCTGATGATGTGTATGGGAGAATGAAAAAAAGAGATTTGGAAAAGGTTACAAAAGAGATTTACAAGATTGAGCCTAAAATTTTTTATAAACTTAAACCTATTCAAGAAAAGTCTTTACTTGGCTTTCTGAATCTGCTTTTAAATTCAGAAGAACGGGAAAATGTTTTATCGATTATTGAACAAATAGTTGAATTATCTCCAGAGCAACGAAGAGATTTTTCAGATATGTTACGAAAAACCAAGTTGGAAAATATTATTGATTCTATAAAATTTATTGAGGATAGATATAAAGTTATTGAATTGCTAAAAACAATTGTATATGATTTGACGCAATTTGCCAATGAAAGAGACCATATTCAAAAAATAATTGAACGTCATTTTTGGATATTTGGTGAGCAGTATAATCTTGCAAGTGCGGACCAAAGAATGCAAAAGGCATTAGAGAATTATATTAATATTTTGTATGGAGAAGCCGATGTTGACGCTGTATTAAAACCTGATGCAGAACAAGAAAGAAGAATGGATATTTTTATGTGTAATTCGCGTGAAGTTGAGATGTCCTTCGAAACATCAGTGGAAGAAAATATTATTGTGGAACTGAAAGCACCAAAAATTCCATTGTCAAAAAAGGTTTTGAGACAAATTGAAGATTATATGGATTTTGTAAGAAAACAACCTGCGTTTAACAGTGAATTTCGTAATTGGAAGTTTATTGCAGTGTGTAAAGAGGTTGACGAAGATATAAAGAGTCGGTATATAGCTTTTAAGGACAAGGGGAAAATAGGTCTGGTGGCACAGATTGATAATTACGAGGTGTATGCATATACATGGGATGATGTTTTTAAACAGTTTGAGTTGCGGCATGCTTCATTGTTAAAACGCTTGAAATACGATAGGGAGCAATTGGCCAAGGAGCTTTTAGAAGAAGTGATTGACAGTGATGGCCGAGAAAAAGTTGATTCATTGACGGAAATTTCCGAAACAGTACTAAAAAAAGTAGATTAAATTTGTTTGTTAAACGGATCAAGTGTGGCAATTAAGGAAGAGCGGAATTTCATACTATTAGCAATATTTGAACACTATTGGAGGAAAGAAGAATGTCAAAAATCGATTTTTCACAGGCCAGAATTAAATTTAATAATGAATATATGAGCAAAGACAGCATACCTAAATCTATATGTACGGTTGATGGAAAATTTATAAATAATATATCAATTAAGGATGTTCATGGAAGACCAAATGAGGAATTTTACAAATGGCAATTCATATATAGTATAGTAAATGCAGAGCTAATTCCAAGTAGGGATTACATAGGTGCTGAAATATATTTTCCAAAAGGAAATATTCATTCACAACCTATAAAAATTGATTCTGTAATTTTTTCTGATATAAAATGGATAGACTTTTACCGAAAATATAGAAAAAATCCGGCTGATGTGGATTCGTTACAAAAAGTTAGAGAACTTGCTATTGGAGTGATTGAATATAAAAGAAATGATAAAACAATAGAACAGGTTTTTAGTTCTCAAATACGGGCAGCAATCAAGGAACCAGATAGCGCTTTTGTGTTGGGCGTGTACTACGATACGGGAAGATTATTTTTGTTTAAGAGGATTGGTGATGAGATTACTCGATTTGATAATAATAAAAGTTTTCCGACTAGCCAGAGGATACTTGAACGATATCAGCTTGAGATTACAGATCCATATTCTGCAATCCCATCATTAGATAATATTAAAAAAATAGTAAACAAAAAAGATATATCTGATAGAAGCCATTTGAAAATAGAAGATTTGGACATTGTCTATACTATACATGATGATAATATGAAAACGGCTTTGAATTCCATTATGAAAGTTTTAGATTCTGTAAGTCTAAGCAATCAAGAAGGATATATGCATTTGATCCAGCTCATTGCTATGAAAATTTATGATGAGAAACAAAGAGAAAAGCATGGTGGTTCGCTACAGTTTTATATAAATGATAATGAGTTTTATAATGGAAATGCTAATTCACAAGATGTTCAAAAATTCGTAGGTAGAATGAAAACGCTTTATCATGAAGCAAAAGCTTATTATAAAAATGTTTTGGGAGAAAGTAAAATATTGTGGACACAGGAACGTCACATTAAGGTTGCAAATGAAATTGTTAAGCAGTTTCAAAATTATTCATTTGTAAAATCAAGTAATAACGATTTATACCAGTTGATTTTTTACAATTTTGCAGCAAAATTTCAACGTGATGAAAAAGCACAATTTTTAACCCCATTGCAAATTATTGATTTTATAGTTAAGATAGTAAATCCCAAAAATGGTGAAACGATATGTGATCCATGTTGTGGCATAGCAGATTTTTTATCTCAAAGTTATGTTAACGCAGATATGAAGTTAGATGATTGTAAATTATTTGGATTTGATAATGATTACAATATGACGGTATTAGCACAATTAAATATGCTTTTGAATGGTGATGGAAATGCTGTAATTAAATATGTGCCTGAGTATGGAACCATAAATCAAAAGTTTACAATTAATCAAGAATTTGTAGCGTTGGATTCAGCGATACATAGTAATGGAAAATGGGATGTATGGTATGATGAAACAGAATTGTTAAAATATGATGTTATCTTGACGAATCCGCCATTTGGAAAAAATAGGAGTTTAGACCTATCTAATGCACAAGATGTTGAGGTTTCAAAATTATATGAATTGTATTCAATATATACTAAAATGAACCCAAAAGCGGGTTTGGATAAGGGCGTTGTATTTTTAGAAAATGCTGTCAGGTTGCTTAAGGAGGGAACGGGTAGATTTGCAATTGTATTGAGCAATGCGATTATGTCAAATAATACGTGGCCGTTTGTAAGAGAGTGGCTGATGAAAAAAATTAGGATAGTAGCTTTATTTGATTTACCGGCTAATGTCTTTGCTGAAACAGGAGTTAATACGACTATTGTCGTAGGGTACAAGCCTACAGAAAGTCGGTTGCAAGAATTGATAAACGATGACTATTCTGTATTTACACGTGACATTATAAACGTGGGATATACTAAGCGGACATCAAAGAGAACTGTAAAATTTGAGCCAGATTATGCACTTCATCCAGATACATTTGAAACGATTACCAACGAAAAAGGAGAATCCGTATTGAATGAAGATTTTACACAGGTAATAACGGAATTTAAAGAATGGTGTGTAAGCCAGGAAACAGAAATTAAAGATTTATTTTTGGAGTGATGAGTATGCATGAGATTTTAGTGCCTGATGAGGTTAAGTTTTCTGAATTGGTAAGGGTGGGTTCATTATCTCCCAATAATTATAAAAAATTATCGATAAAAAATAATAAACAAGTAAAAATAAAAAGCTATTTGAAAGAGGAAACTCCATTTATTAAGGGTAAAGAACCAGGCAGTAGTTCTTATGTTATGAAATCAGGCCAGGTTTTTTTAAGGAATAGTTGTATTAATAATATACAGTTTTCGGCTGACAAAAGTAAATACATATATTTAAATCCTAATTATTACGATGAGTGCATGGTATTTACAGGGGATATGCTATTTTGTACAGATGCCAATATAGGTGATTGTTGTTTTTATATAAGTGATTCTGAAAAGGTGATTTATTCTTCGGGTATGGTTAAGTTGAATTTTAAACACATTGAGGAATCATATTATGTTATGGCATTTTTGAGGGATGATTATTTTCGGGAACAATTAGATGCAAAAACTCCGAAAGGGGCAACAATTAGGCATTCGGGTGATAGATTTTTGGATTGTTTAATACCGGAATGTCCGTCAGACTGGGTATTGACTATGATGGAGAATTTGGTAAAAAATATTGCATATGCTGAACACGAGTCTGATCTTAAATTAAGAAGTACAGAGAAACTTATAAAAAACGAGCTGATTACCGTTATGTTTGAATATGTAAATCCATCAGTAAAACAGTTAAAGAAAAAAATGCGATTGGACTCAGGGATTTATTCTGACAAAGTTTTTCAGTGGATTGAAAATATTAAACAGTATAAAAATGGTTGCTGTTCTTTAAAAGAATTCGGATTTGAATTGAAAAGGGGACCTAACTTGGCAAAACGGGATTTAGGACGATCTATTCAAACGGATTCATATAGAAAAGGCTATAATGTTTTAATATATCCAAGCGATATATCTTCATCAGGTTATATTGAGAAAGTGTCTTATTTAGGTGCACGCAATCCTATATGGTTTTTAGGCATGAAAAATATTTTGTTTTCTGCAGAAGGAACAGTAGGTAAAACATTTATTATTTGTGATGAAAGTATGCATTTTACAACGAATTTTCATGGAACCATTATAAAACCTATTGATGAAACTATTGCATTAAATAAGAGTATATTTCTTGGGTTGTATTTAAACTTTCTGAGAAGTGAGGGAATATTTGAAAAATTAGCTGTAGGCGGAAATGGCGGGAGCTTTGCAGTAGGGTATTGGGATAATATTAAAATCCCAAAAGTCGAGAAAGGTTTTATGGATAAATTGATGGGAATATATCATTGTAGCAGTGAACTAAATCCGGCAAAGTTTAGAAAGGCGCTTATTGAAAAAGCAGGCATATATGAACTGAATCAGTTTCTAATAAAGAGCAAAGCATTGATGAATTTATTGTGCAATGATATTAAAGCAAATAAACTAATGCCTAAAGAATATTATGAGAATTTTACAGAGTAGCAGGGATTTGATATTTTTGGTGTTGAAGAAAAATAAAATAGTAGGGTTGATATGATTTTAAAGTACAAACACCCCAAGAGCGATTTGTTGCCGGCTGTACCAGTGAATCAAATGCTCTTGGGTGTTTATTTTTACGGGAATTATTTTGATGCGTACCTGGTCTTTGTATCACAGACCATGGCGGATTCGGATTGCGTCTGAGGTGCAAGGGAGATGTGGATGGAACCTTCTTCGTAAGCTACTTGGATGGCATCCCCGATGTGGAAGCCGAGCGCCTCCAGCCATTTTCCTTCCATCTGGATCTTCGGCGTTTCGATGTATCCGCCTCCAAAGTAAGGGTTTCTGCCCTGTCTTGCGCGTGTGGAATACTGTACTTTCATTTTCTTTGTCTGCATAAGCTTCCTCCTTTTCTTTTGGTACGGACATGTTAAATCGGGTGTGCAATAATAGCAAGCGGATTCCGCGCCATAAACTGCACAAACATCCCGGCAGAAGATTGTCCAGTATTTTGGGGATTTTGGCTTGCTATTCTGTGCAGACGGAGCGAACATGTACCTACCAAAACGAAGGAGGGTATGCACATGCAGATGAATATTAAATTTGAACTGAAACCGAAACAGCGGCCAAAGCTGGCGGAGGAAATTGCCACGGTGCTGCACACAGTTCCTTGCTACCAAAAAGCGCCAAGCCTGGCCTATAAAATCGGTGACTGCACATTGGAAAGGGACGGAACGCTCCGCATCCCGGACAGCGTGGACAGGGGAACAGTGAACAGCCTTTTAGAACATCTGAAAGAAAAAGGCTTCACGGGCAAAGCGGAGCAGACGGAGGACAGGCTGACCGTCAGCATGCCAAAGGAATCATTCACACCGGAGGCATTGGAAAACCTTGCAAAATTGGTGGAGAACAAGGGCGGGCTGATGGCGCGGGCTTTTCAAGCCGATGAAGTCCGCCTCACGGTCACGGAGGATGCAGTCAGCTTCCCATGGTTCCCATTTACGGCCAATCCGGATGAAGCGGCAGCTTATACGGAATTCGTGGAAAAACTGTGCGGGATGGCAAGGCGCGTGAGGCGTGTGTCCGGCAAGCCGACAGAAACAGATAATGACAAATACGCATTCCGCTGCTTCCTGCTCCGACTCGGCTTTATCGGGGATGAATACAAAGCCACCCGGAAAATCCTTTTAAGGAACCTCACGGGCAATTCCGCTTTCCGGCATGGAAAATAAAATCGTGTATTTTGGAAAACGCCCTGCTCCGCAAATTTGTGGATGCAGGGTGTTTTCCGTAGCACCATGGGCGGGCGTCCGTTATCAGAAGTTTATTCTGCCTTTATCTGCAAAGCCTTGACGGCTTCCGGACGGGTCAGCCTGCCGTCCAGGAACTCATAGGCAAGGTAGCCTGTTTGGTGCTGGAGGGCGAACCGTTCCGTCAGCACCCGGACGGACAGAGGGAGGCGGTTCACAATCCAGTAATGGCTGAAATCCCCGAATGCAATGGGCAGGCTCCCAGGGGCGGCGGACGGCATGAATTCTGAGGTATGCACGGGTTTTCCAAAGATAGTGTCGCTGTTATGGTTCCACAGGTAGCTTCCGCCCGCATCCTTTAACGTGCGGAGCGCGAGGGCAGTCTCGTCATTCATGATCCACACGCCGTTCTTGCGGTATTCCGGCTTGACGGAGAGGTAAAGCTTTGTTATATCGTCAAAGCTGATCTCTGCGGTTGTCAGGCCGATCTCTGCGCCGTCTGTGCTATGCAGGATGCCTGTTGGCATCCCCTCGCCGTTCCCGTTGATAAAAGCGTTTTCCTCTGCCCTGCCGAAACTTTTTGCCAGATGGGTGGTGAGGTAGCTTTCCGCGTCAAAGCCGATATCCTTTACATAATTATTGGTGAGCTTTGCGATGACCGCCAGCTTGTTGCAACGGAAACACTGCCTTGTAAGGCTGTCCGTGGCGTCCATGATGGCGACTTCGCCATTTTCTGGCACCCATTCGGCAAGGTCTTCACACACGGAAGTCCAGATGGAGCCTTCCGACTGTGGCGCGCAGATGCAGGTGGCGAGCTGGCGGAAGATGCTCTCCCTGCGCAGTGCTTCCTGGAATTTCTTGTTGCTGTCAGACGGGAGTAGGAGCGTGTCGTGCAGGGAATTCCCACTCTGCATGATCTCATGAGGGGCCTGGCCGCCCCTCATGGCTTTATCCCAGAACGCCTTTTTGTATTCTGCCGTGCCAATCGTGTAGATGTCATATGCTGTCATAATATCCCTCCTTGAAAATAGTTTCTGTTAAGTGTCAATGTGTGTATCTGTCCGGGTTTACCCGGTGTGTTTCACGTAGTTTTTTCCTGCGGATTTATAATATTTTCTGATGAGCCGTTTTGTAGCGGCGCGTCTGAGGTATCGGCATTTCACACAGGCTTCCATCATATTTTCCATGCTGCCGTAAAAATAGGAATGTCCTTTGTACTGCATACAGAAAAACTTATCCGTGGTCATATCCCTTGGGGCAAGCAGGAGTACGGCGTTTTCCCTATCTTGCACGGCAATGTCCAGGATAAAGAAGCTGTCAAAGTCTACATTGCCCCGGAGATGGCGTGCGATTTTGCCTGGAAGTTTCACCGCATCCCCTCCCTTGCCCGGAGCAGACGCTCCATCACGCTGTCCTGCGGCGTTGCGCCATGGTATTCGGTGGAGCAGTTCTCCTTGACAATCTGGTAGAGCATCGCCCACATCTGGTTGGACTGCTTCATGTAGTTCTGCGCCATGCCGACGAACGGCGAAGCGATGGCCTGCTGCGTGGTCGGATGCTTCGCCAGGAAGCCGAATTCCGAGATGGCCTGTTCGCATTGTATCCAGCGCGATACGCTCATGGCGTACTGCTCGATGAGCTGCGGCTTTACCAGTTTCTCACAGCCGCGCTTTTTGAGCCACTCCCATGTTTCCGTGTAGATCTCTTCGGCGCAGAACTCCCCGCCGTTCTTCTGTTTCTCCCTCATGTAGTCCTTTGGCGCGGGCATCCCCACACACTCCAGTTCGGCAGTTTCCGGCGTGCCCATCACCATAAGCGGGCGTTTGCCCGGATTACCCGCGCCTATTTTTTCTGCCAGGGCTTTAGGCGGTCGTCCTCCCGTGCCTGGCATCGGCCCTCTTTTTCCCATATGCTGCTCCTTTCCGGGAAGATTCCCTGAAAACTTATTGGTTAATACCCCAAAAACTTATGCGGTTTTTGTGCGTGTGCCTGCCCGCCCGTCAGGCAGGAGGGCAGGCACAAAGATAGAAGCCGCCCCTGCGCCTAAAAGATGCGGCAGCGGTTGCTGATCCCGCACAGGCAAAGGCCGGACTTGCGGTCATGCTCATCCGTCCAGCGGGTGAGGCCGTGGCTGGTGATGTAGTCCTCCATGTCCTTGTAATGCAGGAAATGGACGCTGTACATCACGCCGATGATGCTCCACGCGGCGGGTTCCGGCTTTTTGCTGCACATGACCATCATTGGTATGCATCCAGGAGTTGCCAGCAGGTCAAACGGCTGGTAATGCGTGGTGCTGTTGTCGTAGTCCTCCAGGAAGCTAAAATCCATCTGGTATTTCTGTTTCCCCATGTGTTCCCTTTCCTTTCTCTGCGACAGGCCGCAGGCAATGAACTGGTGATAGAAGTGGCAGTTTTTATTTCCCAAAACTGTGTCCACAGTGGTTGGGGCAGTCTGTGGCAGGTAAAATATATTTTTTCCTATAAGGGCAAATTCTGGAACTATATATAGAACCTGCCACATGCTGCCCCAGCCTGTGTTTATGGGATGAAATCCGCGCACAGCAGGCGGTAGCCGAGCAGCAGCGTCGTCTTCTCGCCGCCGTCCTTGGGTCGCTTGCGGGCAATCTCCCCGAACGTGCGGAGCGCTTGGTTGAAATTGCGGCTGTTCTCCGGGAAGCACCCGTTCTGGTTGCACCAGATGCGGTACTGCTGGTAGACGGCCGAGGTCTTCACTTCGGCGCCGCCGCAGGCTTCCAGGCATTCTTCGGA
>CANOBT010000184.1 GCA_947564305.1 uncultured Lachnospiraceae bacterium
AGGATTAAAATTATGAGTAAATTACATATCGGAATTATCGGTTGTGGAGGGATTGCGAATCAGAAGCATATGCCTGCAATGAAAAATAACAGTGACTTATGTGAAATTGTTGCTACCTGCGACATTATCAAAGAGAGAGCGGAAAAGGCAGCGGCAGAATTTGGAACCCCGGACTGCAAGGTTTATGAGGACTACCGGGAACTGCTTGCGAATCCGGAAGTAGAAGTCGTACATGTCTGCACGCCAAATGTGTCACACAGTGAGATCACGATCGCGGCCTTTGAAGCGAAAAAGCATGTATATTGTGAAAAGCCAATGTCTCACAGCACGGAAGAGGCGGAAAAGATGGTTGCCGCATGGAAAAAGTCCGGCATGCAGTTCACTGTAGGTTACCAGAACAGATTCCGTGCGGAGGTTCAGAACCTCCACGCAGCCTGCGAAGCAGGAGACCTTGGTGAGATTTACTATGCAAAAGCGCATGCGATCAGAAGAAAAGCTGTTCCGACCTGGGGCGTATTCCCGAACAAAGCTCTGCAGGGCGGCGGACCGCTCATTGATATCGGAACACATGCATTGGATATTACTCTCTGGTGCATGAACAACTACGATGTGGATACGATCAGCGGTTCCGTCTTCTACAAACTGGGCAGACTCCATGGAGCGGAAGACGGTAATCTCTTTGGACCATGGGATCCGGATACATATGAAGTGGAAGATTCCGCGTTTGGATTTATCAAAATGAAAAACGGAGCAACCATTAATCTGGAAGCAGCATGGACAATTAATATGCTGGATTCCAGGGAAGCATCCACGACTCTTTGCGGAACACTTGCCGGCGCGGAGATCCATTCCGGAATGAGCTATCCGCAGAATGAGCTGATCTACAACCGTGCCCGCAATGGACAATTGATGCAGGAAACCATTTCCGCATCCGGACAGATCGCCTATTTCCAGGGCGGTGGAGGCGGTGAGGAAGGCACTGTAGACTGCCGTCAGTGGCTGCAGGCCATCCAAAAAGGAACCTCTCCGCTTGTAAAACCAGAAGAAGCGCTTGTTGTTACCCGCATTCTTGATAACATTTACAGAGCTGCAGGTGAAAAGAAAGAGATTCGCTTCTAAAATTTAGCCAACCGCACAGTTGGATATTTCGTGCCATATTTGTATTCACCCTGCCTGCAGTATCTGAAAGGCAGGGTGAATGTATACAAAAAGGAAAACATTATTTTACGGAGGAATTTAACATGAGTGATATTAGAATTGGTGTAATCGGACATGGCTTTATGGGTCATGAGCACGAAAAAATGTTGTCTGATTTTCAGGGCATCCGTCTGATCGGTTTTTCAGACATTGATCCGGCACAGCTTGAAGATGTGAGACCGGAACTGAAACGCTATTCCAGTAATGAAGAATTAATCCATGATCCGGAGGTAGATGTTGTTCTTGTTGTGTGCAATAATACATCTCACCATGACGTGGTGATTCAGGCCGCAAAAGCAGGCAAGGATATCATCTGCGAAAAGCCGGTCGCTATGAGTATTGAAGAACTCGATGAGATGGAAAAAGTATGCAAGGAATCAGGAGTAAAGTTCACTGTCCATCATCAACGCCGTTTTGACCCGGATTTCCGTACCGCGAAGGCAGTATATGATTCAGGAACACTGGGAAATGTTTACACGATCAAAAACAGTATTTATGGATTTAATGGAAATATGCATGACTGGCATGTCTTTATAAAAGAAGGCGGCGGAATGCTTTATGACTGGGGCGTGCACTTAATCGACCAGGTACTATGGATGATGCCAGGCGCAAAAGTGAAGAGTGTATTTGCGGATGTCAGGAATGTGATCAACCAGGAAGTGGATGATTATTTTAAAATTCTTCTTCGTTTTGATAATGCAGTTACTGCGGAAATTGAACTTGGTACCTATTATTTATCAGATAAAATGCATGATAAATGGTTTGAGCGTCACTGGTTTGTCGGCGGCAACAAAGGAACGGCCTATGTAGACGGCTTTTTCCCGGAAGGAAAAATTGTACGGACATCCCAGTTGCTGCAAAACGCGGGACACGGACGAACCATGACCTCTGCCGGTCCGACACGGTCCTTTGGCCCGCCGCCGGAAGGAAGGATCATAACAGAACCACTTCCGGAAGTAAATACCAGACATGAAAATTATTTTGAGAATTATATTCGGGCTTACCGTGGGGAGGAAGATTTTCTGGTAAAAATATCCGAAACAAGACGGGTTCTGCGTTTGATGGACGCAGTAAGAGAATCCGCAAGGACATACAGATCGATTGATTTTGAATAAAGGAAGGAGTATCTTATATGAAATTAGGATTATTAACCGCTATTTTGGACGGTATGGACTTCAAGGAGGTCGTTGATTTTGCCGCGGAAAACGGGATAGAGTGTCTGGAAGTGGCCTGTTGGCCTGCGTCCGGGGGAGCAAAGCGTCGTTACGCCGGTGTCTGCCACATTGACGCGGAAGGACTGACCGAAGAAAGCGCAAAAGAGATTCTTGCTTATACAGAAGAAAAAGGCGTTGCCATCTCTTCTTTGGGATATTATCCGAATACCATGGACCCAGACCCGGACAAACGTAAAACATACATTGATCACATTCATGCGCTCATAGATGCGTCCGCTATGCTGAATGTCAATATGGTGACAACCTTTATCGGACGTGATCCGGGAAAAACAGTAGAAGAAAACTTAGAACTAGTGAAAGAGATCTGGCCGCCGATCTTAAAACATGCGGAGGATAAAGGCGTAAAAATCGCGATCGAAAACTGCCCTATGCTGTTTACGAAAGATGAATGGCCGGGCGGACAGAATATCATGACATCTCCGGCCAACTGGCGTAAGGTTTTTGAGATACTTCCCAATGCAAATCTGGGAATCAATTATGACCCAAGCCATTTTGTATGGCAGCAGATTGATTATATAAAACCACTTTATGAGTTCAAGGATCGGATTTTCCATGTGCATTATAAGGACATCAAAGTGTATCCGGAAAAACTTGCTGATGTGGGCGTAATGGCATATCCGACGGAGTACATGACACCAAAACTTCCCGGACTCGGTGATGTAAACTGGGGAAAATATGTTTCAGCCTTGACTGATATCGGATACCAGGGATATTCTGTAATTGAAGTAGAAGATAAAGCATTTGAGGGCAGTCTGGAAGAAGCGAAAAAAGCTGTTATTTTGAGTGCGCGTTATTTGAGAAATTTTGTGATCTGATGGATGTGTAAAAGTATTTAACCGGAATGTCATGATAGAAAAGTAAATTCTGTTTTGAATGCTTTATGACAGGGAGTTTAATGCTGCAATGGTAACACAAAAATAAAGGAGAGTTTATTTATGTTTCGATTGACGGAAGAGCAAAAAGTAAAAGTAAAAAATTTATTAGCACAGATGACACTGGAAGAGAAAATTGGACAGATGAACCAAGAGTCTGTGTCTATCGTGGGCGGATTTGACGTTCCATTCGAGGAACTGATCGAGATGATGACAGATGGGCGGATCTCGCAGGAGGAATTCGAGAAGCTCATGAGCACAGCCGAGCAGGATTATCACGAGGACGATATCCGTATGGGCAGGGTTGGCTCCCTGATGGTACAGGAGCCGAAGAAGGCCAATGAGCTGCAAAGAATAGCAGTGGAAGAGAGTCGTCTGGGAATCCCGCTGATGTTTGGTCTGGACGTGATTCATGGATACCGCACCGTATATCCGATCGCAATTGCGGAGG
This sequence comes from uncultured Lachnospiraceae bacterium, assembly GCA_947564305.1. The sequence continues at coordinate 3,756 of CANOBT010000184.1, forward strand.
CAGGAGCATTTGATACAGAACTGTTTACAAGAACTGCGCGGATGGCGGCGAAAGAATCCCGTACCCAGGGTGTGAACTGGCACTTTGCTCCGATGTTGGATGTGGCGCGTGATGCGCGGTGGGGGCGTGTATCTGAGGGACCTGGCGAGGATCCGTATCTGGTATCTGAGTTTGCAAAGGCAAAGATCAAAGGCCTGCAGGGCGATATGTCTTCCACGGAAAACTATGTGGCAGCCTGTCTGAAGCATTATGTGGCATACGGCGCATGCGAGTCCGGAAGAGATTACAATACCACAAGTATGGCAGTCTCTATGCTGCACAATACGTATCTGCCGCCGTTCAAGGCAGCGGTAGAGGCCGGTGCCGCAACCGTAATGGCCTCCTTTAACGATCTGAACGGTGTGCCATGTACGGTGAATGAGTACACACTGCGTCACATTTTGAAAGGGGAGTACAAGTTCCCGGGATTTGTTGTCAGCGATGCGAACGCAATCCGCGAGTGTGTGAACCACGGCATTGCGGCCGATGATGCAGAAGCAGGTGTACAGGCAGCAAAAGCAGGCATGGACGTAGATATGGGAACCGGTATTTATAAAGATACATTGCAGCAAGCAGTGGAAGCCGGTATCGTACCTATAGAAGTGATTGACGAGGCGACAGAGAGAATCTTGTCTGTGAAAATGTGGCTGGGACTTTTTGAACATCCATATGTGGCGGAAGAGGCTATGAAACGCTACGAAGTACTTCCGCAGGAACATTTGGACCTGGCAAGGGAAGCGGCGGAGAAGTCGATCGTCCTGCTGAAAAATGAGGGGCAGATCCTACCCTTGGACAAAGGCCAAAAGATCAGTCTTGTAGGACAGTTGGCAGATATGCCGGAAGAAATCATCGGCGCATGGGCGATGAGTTGGAAGGTTGAAGATTGTGTGTCCATCAAAATGGGGATGGAAAACAGTGGTGCGGATTTGAAGTATTTCGCATGCGGCGGGCCAGAGACAGATGTGAATGATGAGGAGATTGCAAGGGCGGCCGCTTACGGTGATGTAATCGTTGCAGTTGTAGGGGAATTAAACAGCATGTCCGGCGAGGCTTCCTCCAAGGCAGATATCACGTTGCCTGGAAAACAGCAGGAAATGCTGGAGAAACTATTGGCGACAGGAAAGCCGGTTATTGCGGTTCTGATGAATGGACGTCCGTTGGCACTGAAATGGGAAGCAGAGCATATTCCGGCAATTTTGGAATGTTGGCATCTGGGCGTGCAGATGGGGAATGCGGTGGCCAATGTACTCTTCGGTGATAAAGTACCGGAAGGTAAACTGGCATCTTCCTTCCCGTCGATGGTAGGGCAGTGCCCGATATATTATAATCATCCGAACACCGGAAGACCTGGGGGAAGAAGTAAGTTTACTTCTCGTTATCTGGATGCCGGATTTGAGGCATTATATCCCTTCGGATACGGTTTGTCTTATACCACATTTGCCTATGACAACATGAAGGTAGAAGAGACAGCGGACGCCCTGCATGTAACGGTTGATGTGACGAATACCGGTGACAGAGCAGGTGTGGAGACTGTACAGTTGTATATGCAGGATGTGACGGCGGGTATTGTGCGTCCGGTGAAAGAATTGAAAGGATTTACGAAGACGGCACTGGAAAGTGGAGAGAAGAAGAATGTTTCCTTAAGTCTGGAGAAGAAAAACATGGGATTCTACAAGGACAGTGGGGAATATGTGCTGGAAGACGGAAAATTCCACATTTATGTGGGCGGCAATTCCAATGACTGTTTATTGGAAGAAGTCGAGATAAGGTTCTAAAGAAGATAAAAATTGAAAGATTAAAAGAGGTAATGGTATGGCAGTATTTCAAGTAAATTTTATGGCGGAAACATTAGGAAGAATGGTACCACTTTACGTGATTCTTCCAACAGATAAAGTATATTTCCCGGGAACACCGAGGCGAGAAGAAGGAAAACCTTATAAAACATTATATCTATTGCATGGGATTATTGGAAATTATACAGATTGGCTTTATGGCACAAGAATTCAGCGATGGGCTGAGGAATATGATCTGGCTGTAGTTATGCCATCGGGGGACAACATGTTTTATGTGGATCAACCATGGAACTGTAATATGTATGGAGAGTTTATTGGAAAGGAACTGGTAGATTTTACGAGGAAAACATTTCCACTGTCACATAAAAGAGAAGATACTTATATAGGAGGTCTTTCTATGGGCGGCTATGGCGCACTGAGGAATGGACTGAAATATAAGGATACATTTGGTGGAATTGTAGCATTGTCATCGGCTTTGATTGTAAATGAGAGTCTTTTAATTAAGAATGAACATCCACGTTTTCCTTCTGAGTCTGAGGAATTTAAGCATGCATGCTTTGGACCGGATTTAGAAAAAGCATTAAACAGCGATATGAATCCCAAAGTTCTTGTAGAACAAATGAAAGCGGAAGGACAAGAATTTCCGCTTATATATATGGCATGTGGGAAGGAGGACTTTCTTGTAGCTGAAAACCAGGAATTCTCCAAATTTCTGGATGAGAAAGAAGTTGTTCATACATTTGAAACAGGACCGGGAGCTCATGAATGGGATTTCTGGGATACCTATATTAAACGGGCGATAGAATGGCTGCCGCTTGAAAAAAAGGAAGCAGGAATGAGTAGTGGAAATATAATGTGAGGTATTTGAGTAATTTTTTAATAAGTAAAGAAGGAGAAGCAATAACATGCTGAAGACAGCTTTAATTTTTCAAAATGGAATGGTACTGCAGAGGGAAAAAGATATTCCGATATGGGGGACTGCCGAACCCGGTGAGACAATAACCATTGAATTGGGGCAGGAGAAAGTAACTACGGACACCAACGCAAGTGGAGAGTGGAAGGCACTGTTTTCTCCCCGGAAAGCGGCGGACGGATTGACCCTGACGGTTAAGGGGACATCAGAAGAAATTTGTTTCCATGATGTTGCTGTCGGGGAAGTATGGATTGCCGGCGGACAGAGTAATATGGAATTTTATTTAGGCTTTGAGTGTCATTGTAAAGAAATAGAGGAGAGCTATGAAAATTCCAGAGTGAGGTTTTTTGATTATCCAGAAGTGGCGTACGAAGGACAGCTTGAGGATATGGATTACTGTAATGAGGGCTTCTGGCGATATGCGAAAAAAAGTGACCTTGCATATTTTTCGGCGGTTGGATTTTATTTTGCGAAAGAACTGGAAGACAAACTGCATGTACCAATAGGTATTGTTGGCTGTAACTGGGGAGGAACACCCGCCTGTGCATGGATGGATCCCGCACGTCTGGAAGGAACTTTGGGGGAGAGTTGGAACCAGGATTATGAAAAAGATGTGCAGGATATTGATATGGTGAAATTCCTTGAGGACTTTAAAAAGAATCCGCTTAATGACAGAACCAATATGCTGAATGAGCCATTTAATCAGAAAGCAATGAAGATCGGATTTACCAAGGAAGAACAGGCCGCAATGCAAAAGGAAATGGAGAATATGGGGTTTCCTGCCTTTTTCTATGAAAGACGGCCGGGTGGGTTGTATGAGACGATGCTTAAGAAAATCGTTCCCTATTCGGTGCGCGGAGTAATCTGGTATCAGGGAGAAACCGATGGAGATTTTCATCCGGACGCATATGCAGATGTTTTCACTAAAATGATAGAAAACTGGCGGGATCTTTGGATGGAAGAACTCCCATTCTTGTTTGTGCAGCTGGCTCCGTTCAGAGAGTGGATGGCTGTGAACGGGAAAAAATATGGAATTGTCCGTACCTGTCAGGAAAAAGTCAGCAAGAGTGTTCCAAATACGTGGATGGCTACTACTGGGGATGTAGGAATGGAATGGGATATCCATCCAAAAAATAAACAACCGATTGGTGAACGTCTGGCATTGCTGGCCAGAGGACATGTTTATCATGAGAACATATTGTGTGACCCGCCGGAGGCAGTGAAAGCAATTAAGAAAGACCATCAGGTTATGATCTATTTCCGAAATGCGGAAGGTCTTAAGATCGAAGGAGAAATGTTGCGGGCTATGCAGGTTACAGATGCAAAAGGGAGTATGCGAGCTGCCGTGAATGCAGAGGTTCAGGAGGATTGCCTGATCCTTTACAAAGTGGAAGATGCCAAGGAAGTAGCTTTTGCTATGGAAGACTATTGTGAAGTGAATCTTTATAACCGCGCTCATATTCCAGCAAAACCATTTCGTCTGGCTATTATAAATGAATAAGATGCAGCCGCATCGAAAGCACTTTGCAGGCATGTTTGGCAAAATAGAATTGTATTACAAATAGAATTTCATTGTTGAAAATAGAAGGAGGATGAAAAATGTATAGTTATGACCGTAAAGGACCAAAAAGAGGGGTGGCTCTGTACAGCTATTCCGCAGAGTTTGGCCTGACAAAAACATTGGAAGATTGTTTTGAAGATGTTCACGATATGGACGCGCATGGAATTGAAATTCTGGCAAACACACATATCGAAAATTATCCCTATCCTACGGATGAGTGGGTAGAGAAATGGTTCCGTCTGTGTGACAAATATGAAGTGATTCCGGTAGAATATGGAAATTGGATCGATTCTCACGTACTGGGAGATCGGGATCTTACGACAGAGGAATCCTATGAGATGCTGGTAAGGGACATTTATCTTGCGCACAAATTGGGATTTCAGGTTATGCGCACAAAGATGCCGGTCATTGATGATAAACTGCGGCCGGTAAAAAATTGGAGAGAGATCATCAAAATGGCGCTTCCTTTAGCAGAAAAATTTGACATCAAAATGTGCCCGGAGATTCACACTCCTACGAATCTGAAGAGCGATATGGTGGCGGATTATGTAGCATTTATAAAAGAAACCGGAACGAAGAATTTTGGACTGAATATTGACTTTAGTGTATTCCGTACAGAATTTGGAGAACACGATTACCGTGATCCGAACTACACTCCGAACGCGCCGGAAGATCTGATTCCCCTGCTTCCGTATATTTATTGCTGTCATGCAAAGTTTATTAATGTCAATGATGAATTTGAAGAGACAACGATTCCTTATAAAGAAATTATCCAGGTATTGAAGGATCATAATTGGGATGGATATCTTTTAAGTGAATATGAAGGCGCGGATAAATATGATCCGGGCTATGAAGTAGGACAAACGCTGAGAAGACAGCATATCATGATGAAAAAATATATAGGGGACTAGGAGGTTGCGTGATGGAAAGAGAAGTTATTCAGTCAGTAGGATTTAGAAATATAAAAGAAAACGGAAAAACCGTAGGATTTCAGTTGAAGATCAGACTTCCCTATTACCGTGGGATATTCTTAAGCCAGCTTCGGCCGGGAACCTTAGATATTGACGGGGAAAAATTTGAAAAAGAGAATATCATCTGGAATATTCATGGCATAGACTATACCTGTGAGGAAATGAAACATAATTATCAGACTCACTGGGCAATTACCGAACCGGCGATTTTAAAAGTAAAAAAAGAAGGCGGGCTTTCACAGGGCTATCATGATATTACATATGGTTTCTGTTATACCTCATCTTATATGCCACCGATCATACAAGATCATCTGGATCCGGATGAGGAAGCTTTCATTTTTATGCCGGAGTTTGGACATCATGTGAATAAAAGACGTTTGATTATCGTTTGAACATAGTATATAGGAGAATAGATTTTATATGTCAAAAAAATGCAGTAAATTATTTGTTATACTATGGATTCCTTTTTTGCTTGCATCCTGTAGTGCAAAAAAAGCGTCTGATTCCACGGCTAGAGAAATTATTCAAGATTTTTGGCATGGGCAGTATGAATATACAAAGACTAGCTATCTCGGTAAAAATCCTCAAATTATTGTTGGCGAAATGGAAGGTAAATTAATATCTGATCCCTATCAACAGTATGAACGGGCGGTGAATGTTTCGGAAACAGAGGGAATTACCGAGCAATATTGGTATATTCAGGACGGCAAGATTGTATATAACGTAAAAATGTCTGTAGGGGATACACTGAATCAGTGGTCGTCTTATGAGTCGGATGTAAAGGGAAGTGCTCTTTACATAAAGGAGAATTTATCATTTAATTTTGAAAGAGAGGAGACCATTTCAGGAAAAGAGGTATGTGTATATCGGGCACAATATGAAGATGAACTGTATGTTGATTATTCACAATTGCCAAAAGAAGAACAGAATGAGATTACAGAGATTACAGTTCCGTATATTGCAGATATCGAATATTATATTGATTTTTCGGAAAACGAAGTAGTACGGATAAGGATTGATGGAACCAACTCTGCCAGAGCGGGAGCAATTGCTAGTCTTATGTATTCGGGAATGTCTCAGAAAGAA
>CANOBT010000185.1 GCA_947564305.1 uncultured Lachnospiraceae bacterium
ACACCATCCATGACGGCGGCTATCAGGTGCATGTTTTAGGCCAGAGTGAAGGGATTGTGTTTCAGGCAGACGGAGGCGATTACTTCTATTCCTATCCGGAACTGACACAGCGGATTGATGCCCTGATCCTGGGCGGTATCTATCCGTTCAGCATAGAGGAAGAAGAACTGGATGATTTCGCCATTCCGGATGAAAGGGAGGAACTGGAGGAAAGCCGCAGGAACCGTGTAACCGAGGCATCAGCAGAGTATGCTGTGGAAGAGGAAGCATATTCTTTCGGAGGGGAAATGGAGAACCCGGAAGAGCCGGACAATGAGCAGATCTCCCTCTTTGACCTGGGGATGGAATCCGGTTATGAGGACAATACCGGTTCCGGCCGGGATGCCCTGCTGGATGCAGATAAGGCGCCGGAACAGCCCCTCCCCTTCCATGAGGGAGAAAGAGGATGCCTTTGCAGGACGTATCGTGGAAGCGGTGGAAAAGAAAGTGATGTCCAATCTCCCGGCGCTTTTTGGGATGTATATGGCACAGATGCAGTTTTTTCCCTTATCCGTTCCTATGGGAGCATATCCAGCGGCACAGGGCGGCATGGTGTGCGGGCAGGCATTGGCAGACGGGACAGGAAATGGTGCCATGAACGGCACTGCTCCGAAAAATGAAACGGCGCAGAGCGGAGATGCCGAAGCAGGGCATTCCACAGAGCCGCCGGACAATGAACTGATTGATTTTGACGCATTTTAATATGGTTATGGATAAGGCTATGGTAAGAGTATTTATCGTAGCCTTATTTTTGTGGATTTTTTTATAACAGACCATAAATGCAGCCATATTTTAAGCAAACAAGAGCAAAGTGTAGCCAAAAGGCTACAAAACAAGGACAAAGGGCAGCCATATAAGGCTGCATAATAAAGGGCGGGCATTTAAGCCCGCAAAATAAGGGCAAAGAGCAGCCGGAAGGCTGCAAATAAAGGCGTAAATGTAGCCGTCTGTTTTGAAGCTGGAATACCAGTTTTCAGGCAGGCGGTTTTTTGATGTCTGTGAAGCATCTGCTCTACGAACTGCTTTGGAGTGGTTCGGGGAGTGTCAGGAACTAATTTCCGGGGAGGGCGTAAGCCCTTCCCTAAGCCCTCGGCGTTTGAGAGCGAAATACACCCTCTGCACAAACCTTCGGTTTATGCTCCGGGGATTTCGCCCTGCCGGGGGCAAATTTGCGCCTGCGCAAATTTACAGTCCGAAAGAGCCGGACTGTATTTATCCATGCCGCCACAAAAGGCAGGCGCATGGATGCTGTTGCTGTGGGCGGCTACATTTTTGAGCAAATGTGCAGCAACATTGACGGGACTTCGCAGAAGTCCCCCTGCGGCTGTCAGAAATGGACAGCCGTGAACTGCCCGGATATGGGCAGCGGTTCGTAGTAAGCCGCCATATGGCGGCTGCTCATATAAAAGCGACGGCATTAGATTATCCGCCAAAGGAAAGGAGAAAGGCATTTGTGAAAAGAAATTCATTTATAGAAATGGCAAAGCTGCATAACCTGTCGGGGCGCATCACTTATATTTCAAGCCGCGCCAAGCAGGAACACTTGTATGAAGTCTATGCAACGGAGCCGGACAGGGCATTCTGGCGGGAGCTTGCCAAATGTAATCAGGAAGAATTTGAAAAAAGTGGCACAAACGGGAAATGTATTGAGGCAAGGGAGCTGATGATCGCCCTGCCGGAGAGTTTTATAAACTATGACCATGACTATCTTTTGAAAAAGATGGTGGACGAATTTAAGGAAAAGTACGGCGTGGAGTGCTTTGCCGCACTCCACCACAATAAACGGAAAACAAACCTGCATATCCACATGATATTTGCGGAGAGAAAGCGGTTAGAGCAGCCGACAGAAAAGACTGCTACCCGGAATATGTTTTATGACGAGCATGGACGCCATGTGCGGACAAAAAAAGAGATTCTTGATGATGACGGAAATATCCGTAAGGGTTGTAAAATCGTCAAAAAAGGCGAAGTATATGAGCGTAAGATTTTTACCACAAAGGACGGACGCTTCAAGCAGGAATCATTTTTAGATGAGGCAAAAGTATTTTATACGGATTTAATCAACCAGATGGTGTTTGATGATAAGGACAGACTCAGTATTTTTGATAAAAACGGTCCGTACCTTGCGACAAAAAAAGTCGGTAAAAATAACCCAAAAGCGGAGGAAATAAAGGCGGACAATGAAATACGCATGGAGTGGAACAGGGAGGTTGACCGTGCGATTGTAAGCGGTGTACCCGAAGCGGAGATTTTGGAGATAAAGAAAACAGAGATTACGGACAGGGTAAAGGAATCCGTAGAGCGGAACGGGAAAAAGCCGGAGCTGTTCGGGGATATTGTTAGGGCGGCGATTTTGTTATTAGAGCGTCTGATTGCGAAGGTTATGCAGAAAGTAATGGAGATGACGGAGAAAGCGATCAGTAAAGCTGCCGGTATCGAGGAAACGCCAAAGGAAATGCAAAAAGAATTGGCAAGCCATATCCAAGCCGAAGATGAGCCGACACATCAGCCGGAGATAAAGAAGATACCGTTTCCATTCGACCATTATCGGAAATCGGAAAATCAGAATCAGACGGAACAGCCACAGCAAAAAGGCATAGTAGCAGACAAAAAAACCGTTATCGGACAGACAAAAGCAGGGCAAAAATCTGTTCCTGCCGAAACAAAGCAGCCGGAAACTGAAAGACTGCCACAGCCAAAACCTTCCGTACTGGCGGCTAAATATCCCCGCCTGAAAGAGATTGAGGACAAACTAAAAGACCAGAACAAGGCAATTTTTGAACGGGAACAAAAGCGGGATGAACTGAAAAAGGAATTGTCCGAATGTACGGGCATTTTCAAAGGCGGCAGGCGTAAGGAGTTACAGCAGGAGATTGACAGAGCTGATAAGCAGATTTCCAATATGAAAAAGCATCTTTCCTCTATCGTGAGGGAATATAAATTTGATTCCGTTCAGGCATTTAATAAGGAATTTAATGCAGCCAAGAAAGAATATTTTGATTATCAGGCGGCTCGTGCAGAGTGGAAGAAAATCTACGGAGAAAAAATGGCAGATTCCATAAGTGTCAGAGACAGGCTCAGGCAAAAAGAGCAGATTGTAAAAGAAAGAGAAGTGGTTAGGACGCATCAGACAAGGCAGAAAGATAAGGGGGCAAGATAGCAAAAAACGGAGAAAAATTTTTATCCGACGGCCAGTCTATTGATTTTCAAAAGAACATCCTGAATGAAGTATCATTTTTTCTAATTCCTTCGCTGCAATGCTTAAAGGAAGTTCCTTATTCCTGATCAGACATATGGAACGTGGCGGAATTTCCTGTATAAGCTTCAGTCTGTGGATGCCAGTGTTTTCATTTGTATCTGACAAAAAATCTTCTGGAACAAACCCTATGCCGAGATTATTTCTTACCATGGGCAGTATCTGGTCAGCTGTAGCGGCTTCGATATCAGGGCGGATTGTCAGACCGTACCGGGCAAATAATTCTGTATAGAATGCATATGTTTTTGTACCGGCACTCAGACAGATTAAGGGAATCTCTGTTATGTCGGAAAAGGAAAGTGTGGAGGTAAGCAGGCTGGTGTAAGCATCGCCACAGACGGCACATTCCTGAAATTCACGGATTTTCGCAATATGAATTTTATCCGAATTGTCTAACGGAGTTGTAACAACCGCAATGTCTGCCAACCCGTCCCGCAAGGCGAAGATTGCCTGCGGCGTGGAATGGTTTGATATTTTCACCTGAACGCCGGGGTACATACGGCGATATCTGTTCAGAATTGGTAAAAGCAGGCATCGAAGCGCAACCTCGCTTGCAGCGATGGAAACAATTCCTTTTTGAAGCCCCTTGCTGTGTTCCAGTTCTTCTTCCCCTGCCTGAATGTTTTCCACTGCAATTTTTACATGGGCATACAGCTTGTCGCCTTCCGGCGTCAGAACAACGCCGTTATGAGAACGTACAAACAATGAGCAGCCAAGAGCCTGTTCAAGTGTCTTGATCACCCTTGTCACATTCGGCTGGTTGTTTGCCAGTTCTTTAGCCGCCTGTGTAATATTCCCACATTTGGCAACATAATAAAAGATACGGTAATAATCATAAGAAATATTCACTATGCATCCCCTGCTTCATATCAATTTTATATTGATTCCATATGTATAATACATTTTACACATCAATACAGACAAATTATAATGAAAATCGGCACATATGTCAATCCATCCTGAAAAAAGTCGAAGAATATAGTTACAGTTCGGCAAGGCTGAACTGTAACAGAATATGAAACGATAGGGAATTAGTGCCAAATATATATTAGAGAAAGGGAATTGTTATGAAAGCATATAAGAGCATGAGCCGGGAGGAACTGCTAACGCTGAAAGCAAGTCTGGACGAGCAGTTTAAAACAGAGGAAGCTAAGGGGCTTTCGTTTAATATGGCAAGAGGAAAGCCGGGCGCATCGCAGCTGGCGCTGTCTATGCCAATGCTGGATATTATTAACAGTCAGGCGGATATGAATACTCTGCTGGGAAACGATACCAGAAATTATGGGGACTGGGATGGCATCGGCGAATGCAGGCGTTTACTGGCAGATATGATGGGCGTCAAAAAAGACAATGTAATCGTATGCGGTAATTCCAGCCTGAATATCATGTATGACACAGTGGTACGTTCTATGGTAAAAGGTGTCAATGGTTCTACGCCTTGGTGTCAGTTGGAGAAGGTAAAGTTTTTGTGCCCTGTACCGGGATATGACAGACATTTCAGAATTACAGAAACATTTGGCATTGAAATGGTTAATATTCCGCTTTATGAAGACGGACCAGATATGGATCTAGTGGAGCAGTATGTGAATAATGACGAAGCGGTCAAAGGAATCTGGTGCGTGCCGAAATATTCTAATCCGACGGGAACGACTTATTCGGATGAAGTGGTGCGGCGCTTAGCGAATCTCAGGCCAAAAGCAGAGGATTTCCGGATTTTCTGGGACAATGCGTACTGTATTCATCATCTTTATGATGATATTCACGATGAAATATTAAATATTCTGGATGAGTGTGAAAAAGCTGGAAATCCCAATATGGTATATATCTTTGCATCAACTTCCAAGATAAGCTTTCCGGGATCCGGCGTATCGGCAATTGCCACTTCCAAGGAAAATATGGATTTTATTCAGAAGTATATGGGAGTGCAGACAATCGGTCATGACAAAATCAATCAGTTGCGCCACGCACGGTTTTTCCAAAATATAGATGGACTAAATGCGCATATGAAAAAACATGCTGCGCTTCTTCGCCCGAAATTCGAGGCTGTGTTAAGTACATTGGACAAAGAGCTTACCGGAGCTGAAATCGGCAGCTGGATTAAGCCAAGGGGCGGATATTTCATTTCATTCAATGCATTGCCGGGATGTGCAAAAGCCATTGTTGCAAAATGTAAATCACTGGGCGTTGTGCTGACGGATGCAGGTGCAACTTATCCATACGGAATTGATCCGGATGATTCCAATATCCGTATCGCTCCGTCATTCCCGACACCGGAGGAACTGAAGGATGCAACAAGAATGTTTGTACTCTGTGTGAAACTTGTTTCTGTGGATAAGCTTTTAAATGAGATTTAGGGACAAAAAAGCCAATGAATGGAATACAGATGCCATTACGTTTGAGGTATCTCCTACTCCATATCAATTTAATATTGAGTTTATATGTATAATACATTTTACATATCTGCAAAGACAAATTATAATGAAAATCGGAACGGATGATAATCCGTCCTGAACAAAAAAGTGTTTTGAACAGCTTTTTAGGCTGACAGGCACGGAAAGGGATGATAAAAATTATGGAACATATGGTAATCTGTATCGGCAGACAGTATGGAAGCGGGGGACGGGAAATCGGGGAACGGCTTGCGCAGAAGCTTGGCATCAACTGCTATGATAAGCTGCTGATCAAAAAAGCCGCCGAAATCTCCGGGTTAAACGAGGAATATATCAGCAGGGAAGAAGAAAAACCTGCCAATCCACTCTGGCTTCTCAGCGGAAACATATTTGCGGACACGGCGGGAATTGGGGCAGCATTTTATTCCGGCAACGAAATGATATATAATGCAGAAAAAGCGGCGATTGAACAGATCTCCGGACAGGAATCCTGCGTCATCATCGGGAGGAGCGCATCGCAGATCCTGCGGGACAAAGGCTGTTTTTCCGTGTTTATCTACGCGGACATATATGACCGTCTTGCCCGGGTATCCGCCCGCAACGGCATTGACGAAAAAGAGGCGTCCGAAAGAATCCGCAAGATTGATAAAATGCGCCAGCGCTACTTTGACGCCTATTCCGCGACGGGATGGGGAAAGGCGGAAAGCTATGACATGCTCCTTTCCAGCAGCCGGTTCGGCGTGGAATCCTGTACGGAGCTGATTATGAACGCCCTTTCCATGACGAAAGGAGGTGTTTCCCATGAATAAAGATCTGACTGTAGGAAAACCGGAAACCGTTTTATGGAAATTCTGCCTTCCGCTGTTTGGCAGCATTATCTTTCAGCAGCTTTACAACATAGCAGACAGCTTTGTGGCTGGAAAATTTGTGGGGGAGGACGCCCTTGCCGCCGTGGGGAACAGCTACGAGATCACGCTGATCTTCATCGCCTTCGCTTTTGGCTGCAATATCGGCTGCTCTGTGATCGTCTCCCAATTTTTCGGGGCGAAAAATTACCGCGACTTAAAGACTTCCGTGTACACAACCCTGATTGCCAGCGGCGTCCTGTGCGTTCTGCTGATGGCGGCGGGACTCGGGTTCTGCGAATCGCTGCTTCGACTGATCAACACGCCGGATAATGTAATGGCGGATTCCATGCTGTACTTAAGAATCTACTGTCTCGGACTGCCTTTCGTGTTCTACTACAATGTAGCAACGGGCATTTTCTCCGCGCTTGGGGATTCCAAGACGCCGTTTATCTTTCTGGCGGCATCTTCCACAAGCAACATCGGCATGGATATCCTGTTTGTGACCGCATTCAAAATGGGGGTTGCGGGTGTGGCGTGGGCGACTTTCCTGTGTCAGGGAGTCAGCTGTATCCTCGCGCTTGTGTTCGTCTTTAAAAGGTTTGCAACAATCCATACCGAGGGACACGTCCCCGTATTTTCCTTAAAGCTGCTTGGGAAGATATCCGTGGTCGCCGTTCCGAGCATCTTACAGCAGAGTTTTATCTCTGTAGGAAATATCATCATTCAGGGCGTGATCAACTCCTTCGGTTCCAGCGTTATGGCAGGATACTCCGCTTCCATCAAGCTGAATAATCTGGTCATCACCTCCCTGACAACGCTTGGAAACGGCGTATCAAACTATACGGCCCAGAACATGGGTGCAGAAAAGCCGGAGCGTGTCCGTTCCGGGTTCAGGGCCGGCGTGAAACTGGTGTGGACGCTGTGCCTGCCGCTGTTTTTACTGTACTTCTTTGCCGGGAGATGGCTTGTCGCCATCTTCTTAAAAGAGCCCACCGGGACGGCGATGAGCGTAGGTATCGAGATTTTAAGAATCCTCGCCCCATTCTACTTCGTGGTTTCCGCGAAGCTGGTTGCGGATGGTATCCTGCGTGGTTCCGGCATGATGGGAAAATTCATGGTCGCAACCTTTACGGATCTAATCCTGCGCGTTATCCTTGCCTCCGTCTTATCAAAAACGGCACTCGGAACGACCGGTATCTGGCTGGCATGGCCTGTGGGCTGGACAATCGCGACGGTCTGCTCGATCGCGTTTTACCGTACAGGAGTATGGTTTCATAAAAAAGACAGCGCAGCGCCTGTAAAATCAGACTGTCAACACAGCACATGCGCATAAAACCTTTCACAGGTAAGCAATCTATTATCATAAAAGAAAAGAGGAAAAAGAAAATGGCAGAAATCAATTTAAGCAAGTATGGCATTAACGGAACGACAGAAATTATACACAATCCTTCCTATGAATTCTTATTTGAAGAAGAGACAAAATCCGGTCTGACCGGCTACGAAAAAGGTCAGGTAAGCGAACTTGGCGCAGTCAATGTAATGACCGGTATTTACACAGGACGTTCGCCGAAAGACAAGTATATCGTAATGGATGAAAATTCAAAGGATACCGTATGGTGGACATCTGATGAATACAAAAATGACAATCATCCGGCTACGGAGGAGACATGGAAAGCCGTAAAGAATATTGCATTGAAAGAATTGTCCAATAAGCGGCTTTTCGTAGTAGATGCATTCTGTGGCGCAAATAAAGACACCCGTATGGCTATCCGGTTCATCGTCGAAGTAGCATGGCAGGCTCATTTTGTCAAGAATATGTTCATCCAGCCTTCCGAGGAAGAACTTGCGGTTTTTGAGCCGGATTTTGTTGTATACACAGCTTCCAAGGCAAAGGTAGAAAATTATAAAGAGTTAGGCTTAAATTCCGAGACAGCCGTAATATTCAATATTACCAGCCGTGAGCAGGTTATCCTTAATACATGGTATGGCGGTGAAATGAAGAAAGGCATGTTTTCTATGATGAACTACTATCTGCCTTTGAAGGGGATTGCCTCCATGCACTGCTCTGCCAATACAGATATGGATGGTAAAAACACGGCAATCTTTTTTGGACTTTCCGGCACAGGCAAGACAACCCTGTCAACCGATCCTAAGCGTCTGCTGATCGGTGATGATGAGCATGGATGGGATGATAATGGCATATTTAACTTTGAAGGCGGCTGCTATGCTAAGGTTATTAACCTTGACAAAGATTCTGAGCCTGATATTTACAATGCAATCAAACGCAATGCGCTTTTGGAAAATGTGACACTGGACGCGGAAGGGAAAATTGATTTTAATGATAAGAGCGTAACGGAAAACACCCGTGTATCTTATCCGATTCATCACATCAAAAATATTGTCCGCCCGGTATCTTCCGCACCCGCGGCCAAAAATGTAATCTTCCTGTCGGCAGACGCATTCGGCGTACTTCCTCCGGTATCTATTCTGACGCCCGAACAGACACAGTACTATTTCCTTTCAGGGTTTACCGCAAAGCTTGCCGGTACAGAACGCGGCATTACCGAGCCTACACCCACGTTCTCAGCCTGCTTCGGACAGGCATTTCTGGAACTGCATCCTACAAAATATGGGGAAGAACTGGTTAAAAAGATGAAAGCAAACGGTGCAAAGGCATATCTTGTAAATACTGGCTGGAACGGGACAGGGAAGCGCATCACAATCAAAGATACCCGCGGCATCATTGATGCAATTCTGAACGGTGATATCTTGAATGCACCTACAAAGAAAATTCCTTACTTCAATTTTGAAGTTCCTACAGAACTTCCCGGTGTAGATACAGATATCCTTGATCCTCGTGATACCTATGCAGATGCCTCCGATTGGGAGAACAAAGCAAAGGATCTTGCCGGAAGATTTATTAAGAACTTTGCAAAATATGAGGGTAATGATGCAGGCAGGAGTTTGGTGAAATCCGGTCCTCAGTTATAAAATCAAGCTACTTACAAGGAAGAGACCTCCTTCAGACTGGGGAGGCCGCTTCTTTGTGTGGTTTTACAAAGCGGATAACGTCTGATATGATAATCTGCCTGACTGTTGCCTGTTTTATAACGCAGAATAAGACGGAACAGTCACAACAGAAAAATGCTGTATAAGTCAAATAATCAGTTATTGAATGAAAATCCTAATCCCCCAGAAAGATAAAGGAGCAAGGTAGCGGAGAATGTGCAGATATGGACATGGAAAAGCAGTAAAGCTGATAAAACAGCAATAGTTGGTATTATATAGCTTTGGGATTTATAAGGTACGTTTAGGCAGCATATTTAAAATGAACACAAAAAATTCACAGAATTATTAGCACTCTGTATTGACAAGTGCTAATAATGGTGCTATAACACATATAGAACAAATGGAACAGAGACAAATTTTAAGCATGATGTTTTTTTCCTGAAGTTCAAAGTGCATAATTAACAAATTGTTTTTTAGTCTAATTAGGTAATTGCTAAATGTTGTTAGTCTTTGATGTGGATAATTATCCGTATATA
>CANOBT010000186.1 GCA_947564305.1 uncultured Lachnospiraceae bacterium
ATTACGAGGATCATACGGCAGAATCTGTAAAGAATTGTTAATAAACTGTGATAGAGAGCTGTTATTTCAGAGTTGAGATAGCAGCTCTTTTTTTCGTAGGATAAATATATTGTTTATAAAAAGATTATAAATTCTTTGGACAATATAAGTTATTGATGTAAAATGGATTTATAAAGAGTATTTCAAGTTTTGGATTTTGAAATAAGCTTCTTAACTTTATGTTTAAACAAGCGAAGATTTTTATGCTAGAGTTGATGTTTGAAAGTTGTGAGATAAAGTTCTAAAACATTTTTAAAAGGAATCTTTTAGCAAATGTTATACGGCAGTAGTGTTCTGCCATGTCGGGAAGTGTGTCCATTCAAGCTACATACATTGTTGTTTTGTATTCTCAAAGGGAAGTGAGGTATACTTTACTTTGTAGATTAAGGTGTATAAAGAAAAAACAAATAATGGCGATATTTATATTATGGTGAGCCATATATAATATATATTTATTAAAGATTATATAGCGTACATAAATATAGCAATTTGAATATATTGAAAAAATTATTTATGGGAGGATGGAAAATGAACGAAAAGGAGTTACTTAAAAATCTAATTGATAATCCGAAACAGCCCTCTGTGAACGAGTGGGTATACGAGGTTGAAACTTTTTTAGAGGATACAAAAAATGTTTCGGAGGAAGCTAAAGAATTAATACGAGGAATTAAGCTTCAAGGTGATAATTTTCAGCGTTGTGATAATTTGGTAGCGTTATTGAGACAATTATACAAGAAAAAATATGATAAGATTACCGTACCGCCAATAACAAAGAGAAGTCAAATTTTTGTGGCAATGATGTTTTCAGCAGAAACAGATAGAATTTATGAGAAGGTTTATAGGCCTGTTATTCAATCCATGGACTATGTGGCGTTGAGAATTGATGAAAAACAGTTTAATGGTTCTATTATTAAAGAGATAACTACCGAAATAACAGATTCTATAGCTATGATAGCAGATTTGACTGGAAATAGAGGCGGGGTCTATTATGAAGCAGGTATAGCGAGAGGGCTGCAATTATGTAATCATCCTATAAAACTGATTTTTACTTGCCGACGTGATTTCTTTGACAATGAGAAGGTTCATTTTGATGTAAGCGGAGACAACATATTGTTATATAACGATGATGAAGATTTGAACAACAAACTAAAAATGCGGCTACAGGCCGCATTTGCGGATAAAAATTGAACATATATGTAATCGTAATTAATAGGTAATATTTATGAGGTGATGGATAAACTTGAACAAATTGCTAGAAGGAAAATCATACCACGAATTTGATAGTACAGAAGAAGTGGAAATATGGGCTAGGAAACATTATGCCGATTTGTTGAATATCCCCAGAGAAGATGAGCTGCATCAAATGATTTCCAGCTATACAGGAAGTTACTATAAATGGTATAATAAATTATTGCGAAATTATATATCTGCAAACGGCAATAAGTCTAGAGAAATTGAATCAGTTGATGTTAAAGATGATGTGATAGAAATCCAGAAAATCACGGACATGCTGTGTAAGCATTCGTTGCCGGAAAATATTATTGCTTATCGATATACACACAAAAAGGATATTGTGTCACTTTGTAGTGGAAATGTATTGCGCAATGGCATAGAGTTTTCCGATAAGGCGTTTTTCAGTACAACACTTATCCGCAAGATGTTAAAGGGATTTATGTGGGAGAACCATTGTGATTGCCTTTTAAAGCTTTATCTTCCCCAAGGGTTGCCAGGCGCATATGTTTCAATAGATAAAGAATGGTCACGTTTAGATGAGCAAGAATTTTTATTGCCACCGAACACTAATTTTAGGATTTTAAAAATTCATCATTTTACATATCCACTTAAAATTGAATGCAAGGCAATTTATAATTAGTTTATTAAATTTGTACAGCATATCATTAAATATTTTTATGTCGAATACTTAAAACGGAGGGGGCATGGAAACGGTAATGTCGTTTTTTAGCAGTATCATAATAAATATTATTTCTTGCGTTGCATATGATAAAGGACGCCTTTTTATTGCATCAATGGATAAAGGGAAAATTGAAGAAAAAATTTGTGCATGGACAGAAAAATTTTTTTCTACACATTCTGAAATGGTTTTTGAAACATCGAAATTTATTGATTATGTCACTTATCAAAAACCATTGGAAAAGATATGTGAATATGTATTTAATGCAAATAAAAATGTAGTAATTAAAGAGCAAGATTTTGTAAAAAGCCTTGTATATGAATATAAAAGAAATATTAATGATGCAGGTGTAAACTGCTCTATTCTTGAGGAAAGTGCAATAAGAGATCTGTTTTATGGTGTTTTAGTTCTTTGCAAAGAAATATTATCTGAAAAAACTACTAAAGGTGAAAAATTAATTTTGTATCAAAGCCAGCAAAGCAATGTCAAACTTGATGCAGGGATTAGGGATATTAGTTCCAAAATTGACGAACTTGAGGAAAAACTCACACATCAGGATCAAATAACGGACTCTATAGTTATTGAGGATGTATATAAAATTTTGTCAGGTGCAATATGGGAAGGAAAACTTACAAAGGTATTTAGTTTTCTTTCGGTGCTTGCAGGAAAGAATGATGACTTGGAAAATGCAGTCAAGATTAAGCTTGCGGTTTTATCTGACTATAATGTTTTAACAGGAGAGCCGCTGATTTTATGTGGGAATATTAAAAATGTAGTTTTAAGAGATGATGTGTTTCGCCTGTTGATTCTCCATAATTTTTTTAAGCCAGATAAATTGAATCCTTATCTGGAATTAATATCAGATCCGACTTTGAAAAAAATTGCTATATCTGTTGCTACAGGCCATTTGGAGGATGTGATTACTGAATCAAAGACGAGGCAAAATAATGTTACTAGTTATAACTGTGAAATTGTTGCTGGATTGGAAACAGAAGAATGGCTTACTAAGCGTCTTTGTGTTTTAAAATTGAATATACTGCCCATATGTAACCTTTCAAAAACGATTGCAGAATTGGTTCAACAACCTAATTTTGTTGATCAACTTTACATATGGGAACATTACCTTAACGAAGTGATTGCTTTTGATAGTGATAAAAAGTGTGTAAATTCTGATATATTCTGCAAATATTTTGATGAGATGAAGGAAAGCATCAATATTTTTAATCATGCGCAAATAGATTTACAAAAGCGTTTTATGTATCCTTGATAAAAGGAATGTTATTGGCAGAGGATGCAGGTATAAATAATATATTGGATTCCATTCCAAATAAAATTGCTGAACTTCCGGAAATCGAAGCATATAAATTTATTCGGGAGATAAAAGAAGGGAGGGCCAATCAAGACAGCGTAATTAGATTTGTTCTCCGCACAGGGCAATATTGGGTTTTGATTAATTACTGCGCAAGTCTTAAAGATGATCAGAAAGCTTTAGATGTAATTAATCAGGTAAAATGGTTATTGGATCAGAGTTTTGAAATATTTGAATATACAGTTATTGCTACCAAATGTGTTTTGGAAAATCAGGATGCACTGAAGCTGTTGAAAGAACATGAAAAGACTTATTCTGATTATATTGAATTTTGGGTTAGAGCATACCAAATGTCTGAAACGGATGATGAGCATCAATGGGCGGTAAATTCGGCCATTGCTAAAATGAGGGATGATGAATGTAAATCAGTAGGTATTTACGGAAGAAAATCATTGGTGGATATTTTGATTAAGGAAAAGAAATATACGGAAGCAATAAGTATAATAGCAGGTCTTGAACAAATAGTTGCAGATAATTTGGACATGACTTATAGGAAGATCGAAGTCTATATGAATAGCGGACATCAGATAGAAGCTCTTACTGAAATAAATGGACATTATGATGATCTGAAAAATGATGTACGGATTATGGACTTGCTGCTTTCCGTTTCTTTAAATTATAAACGCGCTGTTGATGACAAGATACTTGCTCATGCAAAAGAGTTTAATAACGTAAGGGTTTTGATGTTGGCGGCTGAGACAGAGTATATTAAGGGAAATTTCAATGAGGCGAGAAAACTGGCGATGCAGTCAATGCTCATATCGACAGTGGATAATGAAGAACTTTTTGATGTTGCGAGCAAGTTTTTTCTTGGAGATGATTCCGAGAGTAACAGCACGCTCAGCCGCGTAAAGGAGAATACTTTTTTTGTTGCTAATAATCAGCAGGATCATACAAGACAGACATTTTGCATTTATAAGGAAAAAATATTACCAGAGGTAGAATATCGGTGGAAGGATGCGTGGCACATACATATTGACGACGCTATTAATATGAATTATATGCGTCTTTCTATTGGAGATGTGATTGATTTTAAGGGTAGTTTGTATAAATTGGTTCGTATTGGCTCTATAGAGGCATTTTACTTTCATGTTTGTCTGGAAAGTATGATCAGGCGAAACCGGGCATGGGCTATTACTGGAAAAAATGCTGAAGAGATGCTGCAAGGAATTATTGAGACCTACAGAGAGCATCCCGGCTGGAATGACAAGGATTGGGAACAAGCATATATGGATTTTTCTCAATCTCCGTTGACTGTTTTTGCGCTGAAGTCGTTTGTGAATCTGGAATACGGGCAGTTAATGCGGGTTATAATGGATGATTCTTCTGTGATAGTCAGAGAATATATATTACCAGCAAAAAAATATGATGGTAGAGAATATGTGGTAACCTATACAGCATTAGTGGAGATGTACAAATTGGGAATTGATTCCAAAGAATTATGCCGTGATTCTATAATGGTTCCGTATTCCGCAGTGGTGGAAGCTGAACGGGAGGCAGATGCTATATATAAGAGCAATAACAGGGAAATTGTAGCTTCGTTAGCTGTTCGGGATGAGAAAGTGCAATTTTTTGAGTCGGGAGAAGATGTTAAGCGGGAAAATATCCGTCAGGCTATTGGATTTAGAAAGTTCATATCAGGTTTTTCAATTATCGAAAATATGCATGATATAATAATTCAGGAGTTGCAAAGCAAGGATATCATGGAGATTATTGGAATCAGCGATTATGATGCGCTTGCACTTGCACATACAAGAGGGGCTGTTTTAATAACTGGAGAAATGCTGGTGGCAGGTTTGACAAAGTTAGAGGCAGCAAAAGCAGATGCTGCTGGCATAGCAGATTTCCTATGTTTACTTGGGATACCTATTATGAGATTGTTTGATATAATAAATCGGATGATGCAATACAGGTTTTATGCCGCAATTACTCCAACAGTGGCATTGCATGTCAGGGATCAATATGATATTGCCAATGTGGCAGAAAGGGGGAAAATTGCTGAAGCATGGAATGATATTTTGCAAATTGTGAAAAATCTTGAGGATGAGAATTATCGAGAAAAATTTAAAGAAGCTTGTCTTGAGACTATGCGTTTGCTGGGAGAAGACAATGTGGATTTAAGGCATCCTATTTTGCAGGCATTTTATTGGGCATCGTTTTATTATAACGATTTAAGGATAAATTATTATATAGAGGAAGGTGCACTATATTATAATGTTGTTCGGATAGATAGAGAAACCGAAAGTTGAGAAAACAAATTATTTAAAGAAAATGGATAAAGCAACATTGCTGGAATAATTGCGAATTCTGCTTGTAGAATCTGTGAGAAGAATTTATGGAGGACATGATATGCTCAGAACGGATAGGTAGAAAATGTTGGTTGATTCGGGAGAAATTTCGGGGTATAATAATAGCGAGGTCATGAGCCTTCTGTGTATGCCCCATGTATTTCGAACAGATGCAGAAGGAGGAAACCAATGAACGTAGAAATCAATAATGCAATAAATGCAGCGGATACTGAAGCGCAATATGATGAAAAGGCCAAGCGTCTGTTAAGCAACAAGATTATACTGGCACATATTTTAGTAAAGGCTGTGGATGAGTTTCAGGGAATGACACCCGAGGCCGTTGCGCCTTATATTGAGGGAGACCCGCTTATTAGCGTGGTTCCAGTGGAGCCGGGGCTGACAAATGCGGTAGCAAAGCCTGTTGCTGATAGTCTGAAAACAGGACAGCGTATTATTGGGCTGAACACGGAAAATGTAGAGGTAAATGAAGGGCTTGTCCGGTTTGATATTATCTTTTATGTACGAATGAAAGACGGTATTTCACAGGTTATTGTCAATCTGGAGGCACAAAAAGATGAGCCAACAAGCTATCACGTTTTGAACCGGGCAGTGTTTTATGTAAGTCGTCTTATTTCTTCACAGAAAGAACGGGATTTTGTTAAAACGAACTATAATGACATCAGGCGTGTATTTTCCATATGGGTTTGTATGAATATGACTGAGAACAGTATGGCGTATGTTCATTTGTCAAAAGATGACCTGATTGGGGCTTATCCTTGGAAAGGCGGGCTTGACCTGCTGAATATTGTTATGATAGGCATAGCAGACGAACTTCCTGAACATGATGAAAAATATGAACTGCATCGTCTGCTGAGTGCATTGCTGTCGATGGAATTATCTACTGATGAAAAGTTAGGAATTATTAAAAATGAGTATAGAATTCCGGTAGATGATAAATTGAGAAAGGATGTGAGTGCCATGTGTAATTTGTCGCAGGGAATTAAAGATGCTGAAAATGCAAAAATAATCATGAATATGCACAAGAAAGGCTATACGCCGGAACAAATAGCAGAAATTGTAGAGAAAACCATTGACGAAGTTGAGGGCGTAATAAGGAAAAAAGAGCCCGTTTTGGTGTAACTGCAGAGTGCAATGAGACGGACAGGAAAGCAGTGAACATGGTTTTCGATTTAATGAAAGCGGTTCACTGCTTTTGTGGTTTATATTTGCAAAATGCAGAAAAAAGTTATCAGAAATTGAAATGATTTAGTAAGATTAATTTATCCAGCACAGGGAAATAAAACTTCACACGACCGCTATATGTTGTGCAAACAGCTTGACAAAACCCATATGTTGCGTTAATCTTATCTTGTGATTGATTTTTGTGCGCCTCCCTTTGGGAGATCAGCCTTTTGGCTGTAAGCGGAAGTAAATGCCGCATTGCACACGTTGTAAAGATTGTATTTGTGCCAGTAGTATTGCTATGCCCTTTTGGGCGGTGGTCTGCTGGCTTTTGTATTCGTGGGAACGGAATCCTTGCAGTGTGCGGATTCTGTTATTCCGCACACACTATCCAAAATAGCGGGAATGACTTTGGTTCATAAGCAGTTATGGACGCCAGGTAATGGTTTCAAGGTCATTCCCGCTTTTTTTGCGTGCAGCAAGCCTGCCCAAACGCCGGATACGGCTTTGAGGATAAACCATTTTCAGGAAAGGAGAGCAGAGAGAATGAGACAGGAAAGAAACAGGGGGAGCCGGCTGAACCGGCATCCCAAACACCCGGATTACAAGGAGTACAACAGGGGGATAAACGGGCAGTACCGCAGTCCCCAGGTGGCCTGCAGGACAGCAAATCTTCCGCGCAGGGCGGGAAGGGGGGCATGACAGGTGCCGGAAAACGTAGGACAGAGGACAAGGCATGTTCCCTTAGTGCTGGTGGACACGGAAAACCTGTCCCGGGAGGAATGGCTTGCCTGCCGCCGCCAGGGGATCGGAGGCAGCGACGTGGCGGGCATCATGGGGATATCCCCCTTCCGGACGGCCCGCGATGTTTATTATGACAAACTGAATATTGCACCTGTGGAAGAAGAGCCGGAAAACTGGGTGGCCCTGGAGGTGGGGAACCTGTTAGAGAACCTGGTGGCAAGGATCTTCCACAAAAAGAGCGGCCTGGAGATCTTCCAGGTCAAAAAGATGTTCCGGCATCCCATGTATCCCTTCATGCTGGCGGATGTTGACTACTTTGTCCGGCTGCCGGACGGGGAAACGGCCATTTTGGAGATCAAGACCACCAATTACAACGCCACGGATGCGTGGTGGCAGGACGGCAGGGAGATTGTGCCGCCGTACTATGAGGCGCAGGGGCGCCACTATATGGCGGTGATGGATGCGGACAGGGTGTTTTTCTGCTGTCTGTACGGCAACACGGAGGATGAGGTCATCATCCGGGAGATCAGGAGGGACATGGCATATGAACAGGAAATGATCTACCTGGAACAGTACTTCTGGGAGAGCCATGTGCTGGCAAAAGATCCCCCGCCCTATACGGAGGACGGCGCACGGATCCTGGGGAGCGTACAGCGGTACTGCGGCCCGGCGGATACAGGTGCGCCCGTGCTGGAGCTTGGCGCGGACATGACGGAAACGCTGATGTATTACCTGCGGCTCCAGGAGGAAAAGAAAAAAGCGGAGAAAAGATCCGGGGAACTGGAAAAGGAGCTGCAGCGGGCAAAGGCCATCCTGATCGCGGAGATGGGAACCAGCTGCACTGCCCAATGCCGCAGGGACGGTTTTCACTATACCGTGACCTATAATCCGGTGCGGAAGGCAGGGGTGGACAAGAACAACCTTTCACGGCTGAAGCTCCAGTACCCGGAGATCTACGAGCGGTTCGTGACCGTGTCGGAGTACAGGAGATTCCTGGTAAAAGTCAGCGCAGAAGAGGCTGCCTGACAGCAGAATGAGAGCCGGAGGCATATAAGATGGCGCCCCGGCGGAGAGAGAGGAAATATGAGTATTGTAGGAACTTATGACAGCACGGTTTACAGCAATCCGGCAACCAAGTACTGTGTGATCCGTGTCAGGACGGCAGACCGGGGCATCCCGGAAGGTGCCCGTGATAAAAGGAGGTACAGCGACCACCTGATCCGGTTTACTGCGGTGGGTTACGACCTGCCCTGCACCGATGCGGTGGAGCTGGAGTTTGACGGTGAATGGACGGACGGAAAGTATGGGCTGCAGCTGCAGGTCGTACAGTGGCAGACGGTCGTTCCCAGGACGGAGGAAGGCGTAAAAGGCTACCTTGGCTCAGGGCTCATAAAGGGCATCGGGGAAAAGACGGCGGCGGAGATCGTGGCCCGTTTCGGGGTGAATGCCCTGGACATCCTTGAGAAACAGCCGGAGCGGCTGCTGGAGGTCAGGGGCATCACGGAAAACAGGCTGGAGGACATTAAGGCCTCCTATGCGGAAAGCCGTGCCCTGCGGGACATCATGACGCTGCTGGCGCCGTTTAAGCTGACACCGTCAGCGGCACAGAGGATCTACCAGCAGCTGGGTCCTGCCAGCGTGAAGATCCTGAGAGAGAATCCTTATGAGCTCTGCCGGATCTCAGGGTTTGGTTTCTTAAGGGTGGACGCCATCGTGCAGCACACGGACAGGCGCCTGAACACCCCCATGCGGATCAGGGGGGCGCTGTACTATGCGCTTGACAAGGCGCGGGCGGAAAAAGGGCACCTGTTCCTGCCCAGGGACACCCTGGTATGTGAGGCGCTGAAACTGTTAAACAAAAGGATACCTGTCCCTGCACAGAGGGTACAGAAAGCAGAGGTGGAGGATGTCCTGGAGGGTGTCATCCTGGGCGGCAGCGTGGTATCCATGAAGGACAGCATCTATTCCGTAAGCCAGTTTACCATGGAGGACGAGACGGCCAGGCAGATCGCCCTGCGGCTTTTGGCAGCGCCGGTACAGGAGGACATTACCCTGCAGCTGGCGGAGGCCAGGGAAAAACTGGGGCTCAGCCTGTCGGAAAAACAGGAAAGCGCGGTTCGCACGGCATTCCTGCACAGCCTTTCCATCATCACCGGCCCTCCCGGCACAGGAAAGACCACGGTGCTTAAGGGCATCCTGGAGGTCTATAGGCTCCTGCACCCGGACGGGAAGATCGCGCTCATGGCGCCCACCGGACGGGCCAGCCGCCGCATGGCGGAGAGCACCGGATTTGACGGGGCCTGCACCATGCACAGCGGGCTCGGGCTCCTGGGCGGCGAGGATGAAAGCGGGAGCCTGATGAAAGAAAGGTTCCTGGATGCGGACCTTGTCATTGCCGATGAGTTCAGCATGGTTGACATGTGGCTTGCCAGGCAGTTCTTTACCC
>CANOBT010000187.1 GCA_947564305.1 uncultured Lachnospiraceae bacterium
ACTTTGTTCTGCCGATCCATCTGATCTCAGATTTCAATATGGCCGCCGAAAGGTATATGCTGTTACATGAGTTACAGCACTACAAACACAAGGATACCATTGCAAGCTGCCTTATGAACCTTATCGGCGTACTGTACTGGTTCAATCCTTTTGTTTGGTATGCATTAAAAGAGATGCGTAATGACAGGGAGGTTGCCTGTGATACTTCTGTCCTGAAACTTCTTGATGAAAGCGACTATAAAGATTATGGCAATACATTGATAAACTTTGCAGAAAAAGTTTCACTCACGCCCTTCCCCTTTGCTGCCGGAATCGGCGGAACTATGAAACAGATGAAGAAAAGGATCATCAATATTTCCTCTTATAAAAAACCTTCTGTCTGGAAAAAGATAAGGGGAGCCGGAATTTTTGCCCTTATTGCGGTTATGCTTTTTGGGCTTACCCCGATGCTGTCCATCTATGCGGCAGAACAAAGTTATTATAAGTGGCACATATCCCCCGAAAAGATTAACCTGCTTGATCTGTCTGCATACTTTGACGGATACGAGGGAAGCTTTGTCTTATACGACCTGAAAAACGACGCATGGAGCATTTATGATATGGATCATGCCACTTTACGGACAGCGCCAAATTCTACCTATAAAATATATGACGCATTATTCGGACTGGAAGAAGGCATTATCACACCGGAAGATTCTTTCATGGCCTGGAACGGAACCGACTATCCATTTGAAGCATGGAACGCTGATCAGGACTTGTATTCTGCCATGCAGTCCTCCGTCAACTGGTACTTTCAGGAAATAGACGGACAACTCGGTGCATCCGCCCTCCGTAACTACATAAAAGAAATAGGATATGGAAATGAAGATATAAACCCGGACCTTTCCCTGACTCTGCCGAATGGGACAGAGGAATACCCAACGGGTGTTTCTTCTTTCTGGATGCAGTCAACACTAAAAATTTCTCCGGTGGAGCAGGTTGAGCTTTTAACGGACCTGTATAACAATGACTTTGGCTTTACCCCGGAAAACATAAATGCTCTGAAGGATTCCATCTGCTTTTTTTCCTCTGAAACCGAAAGCTTTTATGGCAAGACCGGAACCGGACGGATAAACGAAAATGACATAAACGGCTGGTTTGTTGGCTATATAGAAACCGCTGACAGCACATACTTTTTTGCCACCAACATCCAATCCAAAGAAAATGCCACCGGCAGTAAGGCGTCGGAAATCTCACTCTCCATCTTATCCGATATGGGTATATGGAAACAATACTAACGTAACATCAAATGACTGCTCTGATTATCAAAGTATAGGATAATCTGCTCATCGAACTGTTCTTCTCCGGACAGGATAACTTTCACATAATCCTCATGCCATGAGACCTCCCATATACTGCTGCGTATGCACCCACCGTCATCCCACAGTTCAAAGTCTGCTTTGGATATTCTTCTTTTGCCCTCATAAAGAATCAGCCTCCCTGAAGCAGAACCAAACGGCCAATCTGCCTCTCCGACAGCCTGTAAAACCAGTTCATAGGTTCCATCCGGTGAAACAGAAGTATCTACCTTTGTTATTTTGTAATCTGACACATAGACGATACTCCCCCAAAATACAACGGCTATAATAAACACAGCAGCTATAACACCTAATACAACCTTCATTGATTTTTTCATTATTTATTCCGCATCCCCTCTTCTTTCAACGCCAGACAATGCCATAATCACTTTCCGATAATCCGGTATTGATATTCCGGTATATTTGAAATCCCATCATCCAAAATTTTGTTTCCCATATACTGAAAACTGCCGTCTTTCGCAAACCTTACGGTAAGCTCATGCGTTATCACTGCATCATCACACAAAATCATGCCGCACACTGCATCCACAGTTAAAGTGACTGTTCCATCTTTGTTTTCCCGAATATCCGTAACCTCCGGAAAGGAAGTTCCAAAATAAGTAGGGGCATAATTGAAACAGCCCAGTCTTACCCATACATAAGTCTGCTTTTCTTCGTCAAATACCGCATAATCCTGTATCTGCTCCGCTGTTATAGGAAGATATTCCATAATCAGGCTTTCAAACTCCTCTTTTGGTATCCCGTCCGGATAATCCTCTGAAGGAAACTTCTGCCGATATTTCATTGCATATAAATATTCATACATCCCATTATAATCCAAACCTTCCATACAGTCTGCATTCCAATCAGAACATAAAAGATTGTTTCCCTGATAAGCTACGCCAAACACACATTTTTCCGACATTTCCCTGTTTTCCTCTGTTATGGGCTTTACTCTTACCATACGGCTCCCATCCACTATTTCAGTAACTTCCGGGTATTCCGGTACGCATAGCTCATAACAGAACCATCCTTTATCCGTAAATCTCCATTCCTTGATCCGGGTATATGAAATATATGTTATCACAGGCTTATCATCATCGCTCCATGCGGCTTTTGCGGATAAAACATACATATCCTTTCCATCATAAGAGTATTTATATCTGCCGATGCCGCCATCGGAATGTATCTCGTAAACGACTGCCGAACCGCCTCTTCCTGCTGTGGCAGCATTTAAAAAATCTTCCAGCTCTTTGTAGTTTTCCATATTAGAATATACTGCAGTTATTGTAACCGGACGTCCAACGTTTTTCAGTTTTTTCAACATCTGATCTATGACTTCGTCTTCGATGACAACATTGGACGCACAGCCTTTCTCTGCATTTTTGTATAGCTCTGATATAAGCTCCATCATTTCTTTGCAATCGTCTTCCGCCTCTTCCCTTTGGCGGACATCTATCGGAAGATCATAACCTTTTTCCCTTTCCCCGCCGGATAGCATAGAGGAATACCCGAAAGGTGCTTCCGTCTGCCTGTCTGCGTCTGCTTCCCGGTCCGTACTTTCTGCCTCTTCCTTCTGTTTATTCTCTCCGATTTTGTCAGCATATTCCATTTTCATGTTTTTCCCGCTATTGTTACAGGCACAGAACAGGATAACACATAACAACATATTGACCAGTAATATGAATTTCTTCTTCAACATCCTAATGCCCATCCTCTTCTGCTGTCAAAATACTGACAGGTTCCGAAGTCTCCCCTATGAATACTTCGGCGGGATCTCCGGACTCTTCCACAAAACATTCTATTGATTCATCTTCTTTTACCGCTTCCGTACTTTCGATTATGACTGGCCGTTCCCGCACTTCCTCTGCGTTCTTTTCAGAATCTCTTTTCCCCAAAACAAGACCGCCTATTATAACAATGATTACCGTCAGCACAATAAGGGACTCATACTTTTTTAAAAGCCATTTCACATCTTCCACTATTCTGTTCCTCCGTATATCTCTAGCCATTCTTTCTTTGTCAGCCGATCGGAATGCCACCAAATATCATGTTTATCTTCCAAAGAGAGCATCTGATTCGATACATACTGAAAGCAATCCCCATCCAGTGGACGGATTACTGTCTTATGCGAATACGCCGCAGAAGTATTGCCATTCGGGTATACTGCATTGATGATAAGCGTGATTGTCCCATCCTGATTTTCTGTATAATTTACCACTTCCGGATATGGAATGTCGGGATATTCCACCTCATAAAATCCCCGTGGCCTGTATCCATAAGCTGCCTCCTCTGAAAAATATGTTGTCTTCCGCCAAAGCTCCTCCCTGTCTATATTGAAATGTGCCGCAATGACATTTTCAAATATATCTTCCGGAATCTGATAAACTGCCCCAACTCCTAAATTTTCATCTGCAATATAAGGGACAGGCTCTCCATACAATAGCGGATAAAAATTGTCAAATACATCATAAAAATCCAAATCCCCAAAATCTTTTTCATTCCAATCGGTGAGAAAGATATTGTTTTGTTTATAACCGACTGGCAGGATATACTTCCGGTTCAATTCTCTGCACTTTTCGTCTAACGGCAATACCCGCAACGCAGTATGCTCCGGTGTATCACTTAGCGTAAGCACATAGTTTTCATCCGAGAAATAGCTTCCTTCAAAGAGTAAATACCCTTCCTCTGTATATCGCCATATATCAGCCGGATAGCTTACCGTACTTCTGTTCCGGAGGCATCCGTTTCTGTCATATTGGTAATACCCTCTGACAATATTTACGTTGCCTTCCTCTGTTTTCAAATCAAATTTCCGAAATCCAAAATCTTTCATCACTATGATTGTCAGCGTTGCACTTTTCTTTTCCTCTACCGCTTTACAAAACTCTATTACCTGTTCTGCTCCCGCCATGTCAACCTGATTTTCGCTGTCAACAGCCACATAGCCATTCTCACCGAGCCTTGCAATAATACGCCGCAGCGTTTCCAGACTGCTCAATGTGTTTGTTTCTTCTTTATTGCCGGATGGCATAAAGGGATATCCGGAGGGTGTTACTACCGCTTCATCATAAATGTCACGGTAAACTGCCGCTATGCTCTCCGCGTCATCGAAATCATCTTTACTCGACGGATACACTTCATGTTCCACCGCTGATTTCCTAATCTCCGATACCTCCGGTAATTCATTGCTGCATCCGGCCGTCATAAGAGCAGCAATGCTAACCATTACAAACAAAAGCAGAATTTTATTCCCTTCCGTCCAACCAGCTTTCCGGCGCTTCTCTGTTTTTTCCCACAACATAGCCTCTTCCTCCTGTCCCTTTTACATCTTCTACCATGCTGACAAGCAAAATCGGATGCTCCCCTGTACTTTTCACCGAATACTTGTTACAAATATTACTTATGTAAGATTTTAACCCAAAAAAATATGACTTATAAATATTACACCTGTAATATTTATAAGTCAAGTAAAATAAAAAAGTTCTTTAGATGCATCATTCACATAATTTGCTTTTTTGTAAGATTTATCTAAGGGGTACCAGGCTTGCCTGAGGGATTCCTTAGGACTTTTACATATCTAATTTCCACGCAATCTTTTCCACCGATATTCTGAATAATACTGTCCCCGTTTGCTTGAAAACTCATTGCCTCATAAAATTTTCTTGCTCTTTGATTTTCTTCCAATACCCATAGATATATTTTTGAAAAACCGTTTTCTTTAAGCCGATTAGATACATGTGAAAACAAGGCGCTTCCATAGCCTTTTCTAAATTCCCCGGGCAGTACATAAATCGATATAATTTCACCCCAGCCTTTATACTGCTCATCTCTAGCTTCACATATAGATGAAACGGCTACAAACTTTCCATTATCGGATATAATATAATCTTCCCAAAAACTTTCATGCTCATTTCCCAGCATGTCTGCCCACCGTTCCAACAGAAGTTCATCTAAATATGATTGCGGAATAATCCCTTTGTACCCAATTTTCCAACTCATTGCATAGATGTAACTTGCTTGAACGGCTGTATTCTTTATTATTTTTTCTATATTCATAAGTCGTTTATTTTCCTCCGCAACTATTATTTCCGTCCCCGCTGCCCCTTCATAACCCTTATCTTCTGTCCATGAATTTTATTGCTCGGCATTGAAGTCCGAAAATATCTTCCCGTTGATGCACATTGGGCGGTAACTTCAAAAGCATCTTTTCCGCCTGACACTGTTTTTCTTTCCGTATAACACGACTCACATTAACGAAAATGTATGGTATGGCTTATCATTAAATCTTTTTACCATATAAGCCTCCTTAAAGACGGATGCTTTGTGATGATTTCAATTCTGTTTTGCTATTTATTGAATCATTCATGCGGCAGCCCCGTTCTCCTTTGCTATAATTTCTTCACGAACAGACAGCGGATCGCATTCAAAACCGCAAGAATCATTACGCCAACATCTGCAAAAATCGCAAGATACATATTAGCAATACCAACCGCGCCCAGAATCAGGCAGGCAAACTTAACCCCAAGAGCCATAATTATATTCTGATAAACAATCCCCAAACATTTTCTCGAAATCTTAATTGCCTTAGAAATTTTCATCGGATCATCGTCCATCAGCACAATGTCCGCCGCTTCAATCGCAGCATCGGAACCCATTGCTCCCATAGCAATACCAATATCCGCACGGGACAGTACAGGGGCATCATTGATGCCGTCACCTACAAACGCCAGCTTTGCTTTGCCTGCCTTCATACGCAAAAGTTCTTCCACTTTGGACACTTTATCTGCCGGAAGCAATTCACTGTATACCTCGTCAATACCAAGAGAAGCTGCCACCTGATCCGCGACTTTTTTCGCATCACCGGTCAACATCACGGTTTTTTCTACACCTGCTGTTTTTAAAGCAGCAATCGCAGCCTTGGAATGCGGTTTTACAATGTCGCAAATTACGATATGCCCGGCATATTTCCCATTGATTGCCATGTGAATAATTGTTCCGGTATGATGGCAGTCAATAAACGGAATATTCATATATTTCATCAGCTTATCGTTTCCGGCGGCAACCTCCACGCCGTCCACTTTGGCGATGACACCGTTTCCGCTGATTTCCTGAATATCGCTCACACGGGTGCGGTCTATCTCTTTCCCATAAGCACGCTGCAAGCTTTTACTTATGGGATGGGAGGACGCGCTTTCCGCCAGTGAGGCATATTCTATCAGTTTTTTATCCTCCATCTCATTGTGGTGAATCCCATTTACTTCAAAAACTCCCTGTGTCAGAGTACCGGTTTTATCAAATACAATGTACTTTACCTTGGAAAGGATTTCCAAATAATTTGAGCCTTTTACCAGAACCCCCTCCTGGCTTGCACCTCCGATTCCCGCAAAGAAACTCAACGGAATACTGATTACAAGCGCACAAGGACAGCTAATAACAAGAAATGTCAATGCACGGTAAATCCAGACACCCCAGTCGGCAGAAATCTCCATAAACATCATTCGGATGACCGGCGGTAAAATAGCCAGCGCCAACGCACTGTAACATACTGCCGGCGTATAAATTTTAGCAAATTTCGAGATAAAATCCTCGGACTTAGATTTCCTGGAGCTTGCATTCTCCACCAGATCCAGAATTTTAGATACGGTGGATTCCCCGAATTCCTTTGTAGTCCGGATTTTCAGTACCCCGGTTAGATTGATACAACCACTGATAATCTCATCTCCCACTTTTGCCTCCCTCGGCAGACTCTCCCCGGTCAAAGCACTGGTATTTAAACTGGACGAACCTTCCGCAATAATACCGTCAATCGGCACCTTTTCCCCCGGCTGAACCACAATCATGCTCCCAATACCGACTTCGTCAGGATCAATCTGTTCTAATTTACCATCGTGTTCTACATTTGCATAATCAGGCCGGATATCCATCAGGGCACTGATATTCCGACGGCTTTTTCCCACAGCATATCCCTGAAACCATTCCCCCACCTGATAAAACAACATAACTGCAATGGCCTCCAGATATTCCCCATTCTCGTAAATTGCAAGCGCCATAGCGCCAATCGTTGCAACCGCCATCAAAAAATTCTCATCAAATACCTGTTTATTTAAAATCCCTCTTATGGCTTTTCTTAAGATATCATAGCCAATGATGAAATAATCTATCAGATAAAGAGCAAGACGCGCGAAACGTCCCGCGGAGGGAAACAGATACCCGTCAAGCCGATTGAAATTTTCCGCAGATACGGACTGGAGCGCTAAAAGCAGTACGGCAGAAAGCAAAATACGAACCAGCATTGTTTTCTGCTTTTTTGTCATCCGTCCGTTTTCACTCCTTCCAACAATAAAAAGAAATATAGCCGCCATGACAATCAAAGCAACAAGCAGTGCGTTTACAATTATTTCCTGCATAATTTTCTCCTTTCAAAATATATTTAATGATTTCTGTTAGTCGGCAAAAAGGGTACCCCTAAACTGCCGAGGCGCATTTTAAGAGTACCCTTTCATTATGAACGCAGTCTGGAATTAAAGAAAAATTTCGCAGTCAGGCTCAACTTTCTTACAAGCCTTCAAAACATCCTTCATCACAGACTTAGGCTCCTGCCCCTCGTCAAACTCGATAATCATTTTCTGTGTCATAAAATTAACGGTAGCGTTCTGCACCCCGGATGTCTTGCGGGCGGCATCCTCCATTAAATTTGCACAGTTGGCACAGTCTACTTCAATATTGTAAGTCTTTTTCATATAAATAAACCCTCCTAACATCATTATATCATGTCATCACCCGCTAGGGTGATGACCTACGCGTACATCAGTGCGCTTCTTTATTATATTATTTCCTTATGATTTAATGATTAAGCACTTGTTTAATCATTGTGGTCATAGTATAATACATACGAAATATCGAGTCAATGCCCGTAGAGAATTCCCTGCCAAACGGGCGAAAGGTATTTCTGTTCAGGCGAAAATAGAATCATTTACTCCATGAATACTATAAAAAGAAAGGATTAAAACAATGAATCATATTAAATTGCCTCATTATCATGGGGAAGGACAGGAAACTGCCCTGATCTATGAGCAACTGAGCCATGTGAACGACTTTCAGACGGTAGCTGATGTATTTAAGCAGCTTGGTGACACTACAAGAATCCGCATCTTCTGGCTTCTTTGCCACTGCGAAGAATGTGTGCTGAATATTTCCGCTATGCTGGAAATGTCCAGTCCTGCTGTTTCTCATCATTTAAGACCGCTGAAAAACAGTGGGCTGATTGTCAGTCGCCGTGAGGGAAAGGAAGTTTATTATCGTGCCGCAGATACCAAGCAGAGCCGTATTTTGCATCAAATGATTGAACAGATTATGGAAATCACCTGCCTGAATTAGAAAGGAAAACGGTATGGAAAAGGAATTAGAAAAAATCAAAAACAAACTGCAGTCCTGCCCCATGAGCCATATTGAAAAAATTTCCCTTTATCAAGGTATAGAACTGTACTTTTTTACGACCGGGGCAAAAACTTTTTCTATGCAGCATCCCAAGTTAAAACATATCATGGAAATCAATTACTGCCATTTTGGTCGAATTGGGTGGAAAATGGAAAACGGAAGCCAAATACATCTCGGTCCCGGAGATTTCTCCCTGCATACACTGGACACCTGTGCAAAGTCCGTCCTATGTTTTCCAACCGGAGAATATGAGGGATTGACGCTGTGCATTGATCTGCCGGAATTGTCGGCGCACCCGCCAAAGCTGCTGTCAGAAACGGGAATCTGTGGCGAAATGCTTTACGAAAAGTTTTGTAAAAACGGTACATTTTCTTCTTTTGCCGGAAATGAACAGACAGACGCTATTTTTTCGGCCTTTTACGAGCAGCCGGAAAATCTGAAACTGGCATACCAAAAAATCAAAAGTCTGGAACTGCTTCTTTATCTGGATAAAATGAAAGCAAATCAGGTCAGCCGATTGACAGAGTATCAATCCGAACAGGTTGAAATCGTCCGTGCAATCCATGAGTATCTAATGCAGAATATAGGACAGAGAATTACGATTGACGCTCTTTCTAAGCAATACCTGATTAATCCCACCACTTTGAAAGAAGTATTCAAGTCCGTCTATGGCACTTCCATCGCAGCCCACATCAAAGAACATCGCATGGAACTGGCGACCCGGCTTCTTCTGGAAACCGACTTAAGCATAGCGGAAATCGGACAACGGATTGGATATGAAAGCCAAAGCAGGTTTGCATCCGCATTCAAAACATATTTTCATACTTTGCCAAAAGAATACCGCAAAATCCATCAGGCATAGTCTCAAAATTTATAGAGTGTGCGCTTGTCAGATGCACATTGGCATAAGCTATAATATCATTGGATTCGTGTGTCAAAAGGTTGTGAACAAGAAGAACGCTGGCGATTTGCACAAATACATGCGAAAAGCTGCGACTTGTTCCGGCGGTTAGAATTTCTTAGTGTTCTGTCTTTTTTCAGCAATTTCAAAACAAGGA
>CANOBT010000188.1 GCA_947564305.1 uncultured Lachnospiraceae bacterium
ACATACGTCCGTTTCTACATTAGCTGTCAATTCACTGATATTCGGTTCATCATTCTGAGCGATATCTGCTGCCGACACGCAAGCCGGCAGACTCCAAGCCATAGCCATAGCCATGAGCAATGCCGGACATCTCTTTGATCTCTGCCTTATTGTCATATTGCACCTCCTTATATCCAAAGCCTTTTCTCAAATAACCGTCCTTTAAATAATAAGGAATATATACTAAATTTTCAGCATCTTTTACTCTTTAGTATAGATGCTTTTTTAATAAGATATATTGGTCACCCTTGCCGGGTGATGCGGCTTACGCCGCTTCGCTCCCTGCTAGATCATGACCATGCCGCAACTCTGAAAGCTGCAACACGCATTTTCATGTTCACAGGGTCTTGGCCTACCCAATACACAGACTTATAAGGAATCATCCTCCATCTGCCTTCTAATGCCGTATTGTGTTTTTATATCATGAACGCACTCTTTTAGTCCTTGCGGTAAAATCCCGGCTCATCACCGGTATTTATCTAAACAGCCGTTCTTATGATCGTCTTTCCCGATTGCCCCCGCTTTTTTACATTGCGGGCAGTATTTATCTTTTCATCATCCTGATATCCGCACACCCCGCAGAAAAATAACCCGTCTGTCTTTTTCCCTGCCGCTCCGCACTTACTGCACTCGCGGCTGATATCTTTCCCAAGCACCTCCGCAATCTCAACCGACTGCTCCCTGCACTTTTGCTCCAGACGCTTCCGGATATATCCTCTCTGCCACCGGGAGACAGAATAATTGATATTCTTGTTAACGCCACCGCTCTGCGGCTTTGGAAGCTTTACCATATAGATGAGCCCCGGCTTTTCCTGGCTCAGGAAACGGTTCAGTTCCTGATTGATATAGCTGTGGAGCCGCTCCTCCATCCGCCGTTTTCCTGCATGATACTTCTTGCGTCCTGAATTCGCCTGCTTATTGCGGCTATATATCTTCGCCTGCATACGCACCCAGTCAGAATACTCCGCCTGATACTTCCCAAGCTTCTCCCCATAGCAATGCCCGTTATCCGTCGTCAGCATCGTATACATACCCAGCGCCACCCCGACACACTCCTGATAGTCCGCATGACGGCGCACCGCAACCTGGACCGGCACTTTGATCTCCAACCTCTGCTCTTTCGGATACAGCTTGATGTAAAGCTGACAGCCATACCGGTTATTATCCGTCAATGGGATAAATACACGCTTTCTCTTTTCCTTTATCGCGATGTAAATCCCCTGATCCGCATACCGATAAGCTCTCTCCGATATAGAAAACCCATCCGCCATATCTGTGTGCAGCTTTACCTGCGCCTTTCTCACCTGTCTGCGCAGATAGCGGTGCAAATGTTCTGTCTCTACCGCTCCTGCCAGTTCTTCGTATTGCTTCTGTACCTTCTTTGTAAGCTCTACTGGATTCTGATTCAAAACAGCATCAAATGCATTATTAACCTTGAGCAAAAACCGCAGATAATGCTTTTCCTCAGCCGAGAAGCATTCATTTTTATTGATAAGCTGTCTCAATCTGGTCTTTGTCCTGGTCCACCGGCACTTAATGTCTCCCAAAGCATCAAAAACCGCGAGATAAAAATAGACAGAAGGAAGCCCTAACTTTTCCCGAAAGCCGCTGTCTGTCATCTCATTCTGCACGGTATAGCCCGGATAAAGCTTGCTTAAGCTTCCAATCCCTCCAAAACGGGCATATACATAGTTCTTTACTTTCCGGTAATCTTCCGCAATCTCCAGAAGTTTTCCCATATCTTCTTCTGAAACCAGCCCCTTGCTATACTGATGGACGGTCTTGCATATCTTTTCCGACGGCATTACCCTTTCCCCTCCAGTATGCATCCTGCAAAAGACGCCGCATTTTCAAAAGGTGTACTTTTTGGAAATAGAAAATTCTATCCAAAGTCTTAACCATTCTATTATATTATCGGCAATTCGTCAACAAAATTAATGTCATTTCCATTATAATCCACGAAATTATAAAAGTAAACTATTTTCCAAAAAGTACACCTTTTGGCAACTTCCAAAATGGAAGCTTTTTTATTTCTGAGAATCTTCCATATATCAGCCTTTCAGCTGGTTCTTATATTTCCTTGCTCTCCGATAAAAGGTCGTTACAGCCAGATTGCATTGTCTCGCCGCCTCGGCTCCCGATATTTCCTTGATCATCCATTTATTACAGATCTGACTAAAATTTTCCGGCATCGGCTTTTCAGGTCTTCCAAACTGCACGCCCCGCCGCTTGGCCGCCTCGATACCCTCCCGCTGTCTCTGCCGGATATTTTCCCGCTCATTTTCAGCGACAAACGAGAGCACCTGCAACACGACATCACTCAAAAATGTCCCCATCAAGTCTTTCCCCCGGCGGGTGTCCAAAAGCGGCATATCCAGTACTATGATATCCACTTTATTTTTTTTCGTCAGAATCCTCCATTGCTCCAGGATTTCCCCATAATCACGCCCCAGACGGTCAATACTTTTTATGTACAGCAGATCTCCCCGCTCTAGTTTCTTCAGCATTCTCTGATACATGGGACGCTGGAAATCCTTTCCGGACTGCCTGTCTATATAGATATTCTTTCTCGGCACCCGCATTTCACTTAACGCAATCAACTGCCTGCCTTCGTTTTGTTCTCTGGTGCTCACACGCACATAGCCGTATACCTTTCCCATCTGTACCTCCTGTAATTTAAGATTTTCAAAATTGTTTTCAAAGACTTCTCTTTACAGAATAAGTGTACAGAGGAACGAGGGAAAGAATCAAAAAATCTGATGTAAAATATGACATTTCCATACTTTACATCAGATTCTTACGCTATCACACTACCGCTTCCACTATTGTCTTATCCCCAACTCTTACAGTCTTTACCCCCGTTTCTTTCCTCTTATTAAAATTAAAACTGAGCATATACCCTCGCTCGTTATATTCATTTCCATGCCAAATCTTCATTTCTATAATAAATTGTTCCCCTGCGTATTCCACAATTATATCCGTTCTTCTGGCATCTCTGGTCTGTGCCTCCACATAATAATTACCCGTTCCGTTGATAATCGGTTTCAAATACAGCAAGAAAAATAAGAAAACATCTCGCTGTTCAGCGATTCTTCCGCCACGAACAGCTCTAACAGATACATCTCAAAAATCCGATTAGCTATCACCACACTACCATTCTCTTCTTTCAGAAAACCAAACATACGTCCCAGATTCATATACTTTTCAGCAGGGCTTAACGCTGTCTGCTTTCCCTGAAACAGTATTCTCTCCACTACACTTCTTAGCTTCTTAAATTTATCTAACTGCCTGATTTTTGCAAATGCACATACAAATGTCCCTGCATCCGCAAATTCTTCTGTACTGATACCCTGGAAATCCATTGACACAACAAGATACTCACCTTTCAAGTATTCCTCCAATGCTCGAAGGGTTGTCGTCTTTCCATACTGTCTTCCTCTATTGATAACAAAATATTTTCTACGGTCCACATACAGCCTTTTAATATTTCTCAGCCTGTCATCAAGCCGTACCATATAATGCTCATCCGGCCTGCACACCCCTTCAGTATTAAAGTACCGCATCAGTAGTTAGCTCTCCCCCTCTGCCGTTTCCATATATTCAATGATATTTTACTGTCGGAAGTTTATGCCCTACATGCCCTATATAAATAATCTTCTTTTCCGGAACTGGATGAAAAAAGATTCGTCCCGCATAACTTCCTGTAAATCTTGTATGCCAGGAAAATATTTGTGTACTACCATCCGGGAGCGAAAATGTATGTTCTTCCGAAAAGCGCTTTAGTGTTGCTTCAGATTCCGGAGTTGCTTTTGGCAATAACTCTTTATCAAACTTCTTTTCCATCACTTCCGCTGTTCGCTGTAATTCTAACAGCCGCTTATACACTTGTCCCGCTTCCGACACCCCTACATCCTTTTTACAACCTTGTACTGCATTATCGCAGAATATGAGATTCGGGAGCATTGTCTTCACACTTCCCAGAACGTCCTGACCTGATATAATCCCCGTATACTGCCATTCTTCCCGTTTTTGTTCATAAAAACCTTTAAAAGCTTTTATGTTCTCTTGAAAGGATACATTCGGAACCTTAACCAGGTGTTGTTCTAGCTCACCATCATCAGAAAGTTCTAAATAACTCCCCTTAATTTCCGATATTTTCCAATGTTCGCTGCTTAAGAAACTGACTGTCACACCATCCATTTCATAAGCCAGAAGACAGCCTTTTGACGCTTGCTCCTCATGGAGAAATTCCGTTCTGAAATCACTTTCTTTTTCCTGTTCAAATTTTACGGAATTATATATAGCCGATTTATTTAAAAGTGCACGAAATCTTCTTTTGTTTTCCAAATCCACCGTGGGATCATTCCTCCATCGTTCTATCCGATATTCTCGTGCCAGTTCAAAAGACCTATAATCCTGATCCAACAAAATACTATCATTATGTATGATTTTCTTTACTTCAAAGCAAGTATCTAAAAAAGAATTCATAATCTGTTTGCCATCTTCTATTGCTTCAACTGGAAACCTGGCTGACAGATCGTTCATTATCATTTGCATTATATCATTCCTCTAAAACAAATCATCAATCGCTCTATCCCATTCGTCAAAGAATCCGGCCGGCCAAAAACTAAGTCTCCCATCTATATTTAGAATAGGGTTTTCTATTACAGGTATTATCTTATCTTCACCAGATTGTTCCAATCTTCTTCTGGTAAAATAATATAACTGCACAAGCTCCGGACTAATCTTTTCATTTTTAGCACTTAACCGTATCCCATTCAATATATGGTCACTATGGGTTTCCACAATAACTTGTACACCGCCTTGAGCTGCCCTTGCAATTAATTCACCCATTTTTCTTTGGCCTTTCGGATGAAGATGAGCTTCCGGATTTTCTAAAATCAATAATTCTCCGCTTTTTGCCTTTAATAAAGCCAAAACAACCGGAAGTACATAAGAAATTCCAAATCCTACATTTTGCGCCGTATAATAATCTGCTCCGACACCGCCTTCTTGATGTACCGTAAGTCCTATTCGATTACTATGTCCATAATCCTCCATACGAAGAGAAATACCCGGTGTAATCTCCCCCATCCAACATTCCACCTGTCTTAAGAGACGTATGTTTTCTTCCCCATCATACAAAATACTCTCATTTTCCACATCTTGCAGCTCATGTGTCTGAAGATAATGCACTGCATACTCACCATGATTCCCTACTTGTTTATTCTCCCATACTTCATAATACGACTTCTCATAACTGCTTTGAGGACCTAATCGATCTGCAGCTATATAATTAAAGCCATCCCCAAATAAATTCATGTCTCGCATTGCCTCTGCATTAATCGTACTAGTCAGTCTTAGAAAATCCGATGCTCCATTATAATCGTATTCCGCACATAAATAATCTTGTCCATCTTCAACTAAAATACATATTTTATTTTCTTTTGCATCCGTATACAGAACATCTTTTCCAACTCCGAGATTTGTATATTTTCCATTTAAATATATCCCTTTTTCCAATGCGTTTTGTTCATAGGATTGTCTTAATAAAAGAAGCATCTGAATCACTGTGGATTTCCCCATGCTATTAACACCTGAAAATAAATTCAAATTCGAAAGTTCCAAAGAAATATGTTCAAAACATTTAAAATTGGATGCTTCAATCTTTCTTATCATTCAGAATCCTCCTTAACATATGATTCATATACCCAAAACGCAGCGAGAATGACTTTTTATCACTCGCCTTAAGCACTTGTAAAAATACGGAATTACTACAAAGCTCTAAAAACTGCTTATATACTTTATTCTTGTTTTTCACCAGTATATTTATTTCCGAATCTTCCAAAATAAATATATTTCTGCACCACGCTTCATAAATCGCCTTATTGATTGGACGGCGTATACCATCTTCTCCTAATTTTCGGAATGCATATTTCCCCATAATTCGTTTTGATGCAATCATAACTCTTTTAAACTGGTACTCTATGTCTGTTTCTTTTGCACAGTCTTTTGAATTCAAATATTCCATCGCCCCGTTCAGATAGTTATCCAAAATCCCTTCATATTTATCAGTTCCATAATAACAGACTGCCACAAAGCGAAGTACAAACTCTTGATCCATCATCCGGTCATCCCGTATGCTGTATGTAGTCGCCTCTTGAAATTCCGGGAATCTTGCAAACTTTTTGCATAATTTTGTTGCTGCCCCTTGATATAAGGCATGCCGTATCTCCTGCGGCTTTAATTCCAGTCCGCCTGTATTAATTCTTTTGAAAATATTATACTTTACATTTGCAGGCGTCCCCCCTTTCACAATATATGCAATAATATTGGTCTCATCTATGCGCCTCGCAAATGTTCTCGGCAGTTCGTTAAATTTCAATCCATTTAAGTCCTGATAAAACTCTAGTCCCGTAAGTTCTAATGTCTCATCTACTACAAATTCTTTCAAAGCAGTAATTCTTTGCAAACCATCGATAATCAGCCAATTGTCTCTATCCCCTCCATCAAAATAAAAAGCCGGAATTGGTATGCGCA
This sequence comes from uncultured Lachnospiraceae bacterium, assembly GCA_947564305.1. The sequence continues at coordinate 6,580 of CANOBT010000188.1, forward strand.
GGAGCAAAGATTCTATTAATTGGCTTTTCTGCACTTTTGTCCACAAACCACTCTTCCGTTGAAAATCTGTATTCATATTGATCTCATCGTACTCTAAACGCTTGATAATGCTGGATAATTCCATGGTTTTCATGTCAATGTCTATTTTACTTGGGTCAAATGGCCGTATTTTCGGCATTAAGACATCTTCATCCTCCGCCTCAACCTCTAATGCATCATTTATTACTTCTATCTCTGCTCTTTTCAGATAATTTATAATTTCATTGTATGTGCTTTCTGTCTGTTTTTCTGACGGAATTCCCACGAAATAATTTGTGATAATCATAGAGCTAAGCTTCCCTGCCTGCTTTTTTCCCATTTCCACTAACAAATCTAAATCTTTCTTTTCTCTTTCATTAAACATGCATAATCTCCTAATATCGTGTATATAATTATCTTATAACGATTATACTTTATCGGGGAATTTTTGTAAAATGGAATCTGAATATGCAGTTAAAATTTCTCTTGTAGAACACATACATGATAATCCAAAGAATCCATATTATTGGAGTTTAATGAAATATGACGCTTTATGGCACCAAGTTGCCTTTGGATGGGAAGATTCTCCTGAGAAATGCTTATCAGCAGCACAGGGATACTATCACGAATTAATGCTACACAAATCATGAAAGCATTAATTCAACGATTTATAAATAGCTGATATTATACTTTCCAAATTTTCTGTTAAATATTTTTTTTACTATATAGGTCTAATGTTTCAAGAGCAGGTGAAACCCATACAATTTTGTTTTCAGGCACTCCCATATCAAATAAATCCTTTTTTATACTAGCAGCAACATTCTTCTCCAAGACAGCAATCAAAATTTTATCATAGCTAATATCATATATTGTTTGTGGTGATTTCACTAATTCAGGATACTCACAAGACGTATGATTTCGCGCAACCCAAGCACATACCTTGCAATATTTTGTTGTTATTATCTGTCTGTAATAAACAACCCCTACCTTACCTGCTCCATATATTACAATTTCCGAATCTTTATTTATTTGAGAAAAAGGGAAAATAAATGATTCAACCATTTTATATTCATCATAACTAAAAACCCCCAATTCTGTATAGATGTGTTTTAATAAAAACCACCTCATTTGAAAAGGAAACTGCTTTTCTAATACATTCTTCCAATAGGGGCTAGACATAAACTGACGTTTTAGACCATTAAACAAATATGAAAACCTTTCAAAAGCTCTTGAATCATACCCAACCGCCACAGAATCACTTCGTATTCGATGATGATATGGCGCTTCTTCTAAAATTACCATACATTTTACCTCCAAGATAACGGAATAAATAAATGCATGATCCTCACCGTCCCAAATCCTGTCATCTACATCATATTGATACTTTTCAACAATACTTTTTCGTAACAACTTGTCCCAACAAGCCGGTGATAACCCCCATTTTCCGATTTTTCCCACATATAGCATTTGTCCAAATACTTCTTCTACAAGTTTCGACTCTCTATAAACACCTGGTGTAATATAATTTTCTCTAATAACTTCATATCCGTCGCAAGACTCCTGATGTGCCGTAACGACCATATCTGCCTGATGCTTTTCGGCTTTTTCCCACATCAATTCATACATATTGGGTTCAATCCAATCATCACTATCCACATAAGCAACCCATTCTCCCTGCGCAATCTGCAGGCCTGCCTTTCGCGCTGAAACAAGTCCTCCATTTTTTTTATGAATAACCCGAATACGCGAATCCATTTTTTCATATTCATCACAAATCAATCCACACATATCCGGAGACCCATCATCCACTAATATAATATCAAGATTTTTATAAGTTTGATTTATAATGCTATTAAGACATTGTCGCAAATATTGCTCAACTTGATATATTGGAACAATAATACTTATTAAAGGTTTCATCCTTCTAACTCCCTTTCTGTAATCTTTCTATGCTAAAACCTTTTGGTATAAGGAAATAATTCAAACTTCCGCATAAATTTTTTTCCTCAAAGGCCTTTTCCTCATAATTCCAGTACTTTATAGAATATTTATAAACTGTATTTACAAACTTGCAAATCACCGACTGCTGATGAATATTGTTATACTCAAGCAAAATCAATGGATGATATTTTTTAATTGTTTCTCTCATACCGTGAATCACTTTTTCTTCAAATGCTTCCGCATCTATTTTGACAAAAAAGACAGGCTTTTTAATATTCTTTACCATTTCATCAACAGTCTCAACCGGAACCTCCTTCTTAATCAACCCAGTTTTAGAAAAATTACATGCCGATGCTCGTGCCAATGCCCTTTCTTGAAGAAAACTCGCTTCCTCAGAGTATTCCTTTTCAAAAGCCGGAACAAAAAATGACAATTGACCACAGATGTCACCAGCTCCTTTATTTTCTATGCGCATTCTTCCTTTTCCAAAATTTCTTTGAATCAATTGTAAAGATTCAAGTAAATTAATTTGTGGCTCTACTGCAATAACATCCATTTTTGTCAATTTCAAAAAACTTAAAGAACTCTGCCCAAGATTTGCCCCAATATCTAAAATTGTACCATTTGTAATATCACCGAACATTTCCAAAAAAGAATAATCTTTTTCATGATATCTCTGATTGGAGCAATATATTAAATTATTAATAAGACCTTGCTGCAATTTTGCCGAATGCATATCTTTGATTTCCTGAAGTAAACAACCATCTTCATATCGAGTTCCTAAAAAACAGCTATGATTACCCAATATAGATATTTTCAAAACAACTTCGTCTGAATCCAATGAAAGTTCTAAACTTTTTATGTTTTCCCATTTTCCATCAAAAAGGATCTTATTTGTTCCAAGATCTATGATTTGACCCTCTGCTTTTTGGGTTATATCGTTCTGAACAAACACTCCATAAGGAAATATATCAAGCATTAAAATTTTCCCCCAGCATTTACATACCTTTACAATAATTTCTCTTCTGAAATTATTCTGGTACCAGTCTTTTACTATTTTAAAATGCTCGGATGTAACTAACAAATGGTGCATTTTTTCGAACTGGTCATGTATCAGTAAGCCGGATAGTCTCGCAGGTAATATTTTATTCAATGGTATTTCCAATTCTTTTATTTGCTTCAGTATTTCTTCCTCATATTTTAGGGAAGAAATTAAAATATAATCATAAGCCTGAATTATTCACGGAACAGTATCTGAACTGATAACTGTACCATGAATCTG
>CANOBT010000189.1 GCA_947564305.1 uncultured Lachnospiraceae bacterium
AGAAACTTCCGTGGTAACAGGTAGATAATTAGGTGTCAAAACTTCTGTTGTAATAAGTAGAAACTACTGTTGTAACAGGTAGAAACCTCTGTTGTAGCAGGTAGAAACTTCCGTGGTAACAGGTAGATAATTAGGTGTCAAAACTTCTGTTGTAATAGGTAGAAACTTCCGTGCAAATAAGTAGATATTGCGATGGAGAAAGTTCTGTTGTATATAGTAGATAATTGAAAAAAATAATACATTTCTTGATTGAAAAATGTTATTGTGATGACAAAAAGATATTGGAAGAATGATAAGAATACTAAAAATGTGTACGTTTTGTGATTGAAATTGTAGATTGTGAACCCTAAATTAGACCAATTGATTGTTTAAAATGAATAAAATTATATAAAACTGTAGAATAAGCTGCTGTCATTATAAAATTAAAAGTTAAAGTGGGTTAAAAGTTCTGTTGTAATAGGTAGAAACTTCTGTTGAAAATGTAGAAAGTACTTGAAATAATTGTCAATATATGTAATTATAAAATGTAGCATTATAAAAAATTTAGAAAGTACAAAATAGTAAAATGATAAAAGAAAAAAATGATAATATTACTATAATTGATAATGATGATTACAGCAAACCTAATTTCCTAATATCTGCAAAATACAAGAGCAGTTTAATGGCAAATAAAGTGCTGGCGATTTCCTTATCAAGGTTACAGGAAGCAGAAGACAGTAAGGATGGGGTGCTGGTCAGTGATATCAAAGCGTCTGAAATAAAAAAACTGGTTGGTGGCAATCAGGGCAGTTTTTATAGAACATTAGAAAAAACTGCAAGAGAAATGACAGGTCGTACCATTGGCATATCTGATCCAGAGTCTCATATGTTTGCATATACGGCGGTTATTACTCAGGCAGTTTACGCAAAAGGCGTTTTTCGAATAGAATATAACAGACATTTGACCAAATACCTGAAAGAGATTAAAAGAAATTTTACAAGATTGAAATTGTCTGTTATGCTAACGTTTCAAAATGTTTATGCTTTCCGTTTGTATGAAATATTGAAATCTGAAGCCTATCCAAGAATATACCGACAGAAGGGAACCAATATCTACATAAAAAGATTTAGCATAGCGGAACTTCGATTTTTATTGGGAGTGGCAAACGCAGAGTTAAATATCGTTCAGAGCATCCTAAGTGACAAAAAAAATCCAGACTATGAAAAAGCATACGCAAAAACACCCGAGAAAGTAATGGATACTTGGTCTGATTTAAAAAGATATGCATTAGATCCGGCTGTAAAAGAGATTAACAATATCAGCGATATAGCGGTCGAATATACGACAAGCCGAAGTGGATACGGTGGAAAAGTGGATCATGTTGAATTTAAAATTGTCTTAAATGGTGAAGATGATGAGGCAATAGATAATATCCCTGATGAATCCAATATTTTAGACGAGGATGATGCGATAGACCAGACATATGAATTATTTAAGGGTGCTATCAAAATGAAGGATGTGCGCAGTATTGTAAAAGAGGCAGGTTGTGACTTTGTGAAAATTAAGAATGCTTATGAAGTGTTTCATTTACAGCAAAATGTTAATAATATTACAGGATTTATGATAAAAGCGATTCAAGAAGGATACCAAAAAGTTCCCAAAAGAAATCAAGGAAAAAATCAGTTTTATTTTGAAGAGCAGACGGATTATGGTGATATGGATGTACTTGAAAAAGAAATTCTTGCAAATGGTAACTATAAACAACAGACATTGCTATAAGCAAAACATAAAGATAAATAGAAATTAACCTATATTAAACCAAAACCTATTTATGTAAAAGGGCACCCATCAGCTGGGTGCCTAGCGTGCGAGTAGAGAAAGCGGGTCCTTTATTACCGATGTCAGAGACAGAAAAGATCTACTGCCCGCATAGTCTATGATTAGGCTTTCTGCTGTATTTTTTACATATTCTTTGGCAGTGTATAACAAATCTCTCAAACATGAAATCAGGTACTTCGTTTCATATTTTTCTACTACAATTTCCCTTTATTTAAAATAGTTATTATTAGTTAGACTTATTCATCTGCACGGATCTGCTCATAAAAAACGGAGTGTTTTCCGCCGGGCGGAAAATTGTAAAGAATTTTTATGGTCAGAGTTAACTATATGTGATAGAATGCTTTTTTGATGCAGGATAGACTTAGATTTACAACTATTTTTCCGCCGGGCGGAAAATTGTGAAGAATTTTTATGGTCAGAGTTAACTGTATGTGAGTAATGCTTTTTTGATGCAGGATAGAATTTGAAGTTACAACTATTTTCCGCCGGGCGGAAAATTGTGAAGAATTTTTATGATCAGAATTAACTGTATGTGATGGAATGCTTTTTTGATGCAGGATAAACTTAGAGTTACAACTATTTTTCCGCCCGGCGGAAAAATAGTTGTAAAAAACTTGATTAATAAGAAAAAGTCTGTATAATAAAAACATAACAGATAAAAATGTATATCGGGAAGGAAAATGTGTATGCGAAAGAACAGCTGGAAGGACAGAATGAATGTACTTCTGAAAAAAAAGAAATGGGACATCAAAGACTGGCACAGGGCAACAGGATTGAGCCAATGGCAGCTTGAAAGTCTAATGGAGATGGATCTTTCGGAAATGGAGGAGAAAGACCTTGAAAACATTTATGATCAGGCAAAGAATGCAAAACTGGATAAAAACCTGATGCGCTTTGACTGTCCTGTTATGATTGCAGTGTGGGCACACAAAGGTGGTATGGGAAAGTCAACGGTAGTAACTAATCTTTCTTATGAACTGGCAAAAAGAGGTTATAACGTGCTTGCAGTGGATACGGACAGCCAGTCAGATATGACAAGTGTTTTGTTTCCCGATTATCTGGAACAGCCAGATATCAGTTTTTATAATGCTTTTCTCGGGCAGGAGGATTTCAAGAAAGAAGGTTATATCATACATACGGAATATACTGGGATTGATGTCATAGCCGGGTCCGCGGAGAGTGAAGCATTGGAAGGTTCCCTGTGCATGATGACGGAAAAGATCAGGGATAAGATGTGGAAAAAGTGTCTAAGAAGTGTCCGCGAGGAAAATTATTATGATTTTATTATCGTGGATATGGACAAGACTGCGGGCGTAATGAACAAGACGATACTCGGCGAGGCAGATTATGTGCTGGCACCGATAGAATCCAGTATGTTCGGTATAAAAGCAGTACCACCTACGCTTGCTCAGATAGAAGAAATGGCGGAAACGAATCCAAAACTGAAATTGCTGGGATTCCTTTTCAACAAAGTGGACTTGCGCAAAAAGACGGCAATTGCAGATAACACAAACCTTGTGGAACAGATTGCTCCAAAATATACTTTCAAGACATTCATTAAGAATGATGCGAATGTGGACAATTCACAGAAAGAACATATGCCAATAGGGTACTACAACAGTAAGAGCGCTGCAAGCAGACAGATGGCAGAATTTGCAGACGAAGCACTTGAGCGGCTTCGGAGGGATCAGAAAGAGAGGAGAGGATAGTTCAATGGCAGGGAAAAAAGGAAACATAGCCAACAGTGATTTCCTAAACCGTGTTGCAAAAAATACAAGGGGCGCTGCAAAAAGCGTATCAGAGACGCTTGATAAGGTGGATTCGATCAAGTCGCAGGAGGATGACGGAAAGAAAAAGATAGAATACATAGATATATTCAAAATGGAGGGTGCTCCAGCGGAATGGAATCGCTATCCGCTTTTACGAGACAGTCAGCCAGATCGCTATTTTGAACTGAAACTGTCCATTTATGAGAAGGGAATTGAGGATCCCCTTGTGCTGTGGCGTCAGCCAGCTGGAACGTACATGGTTTTGGCGGGGCATAACCGAAAAGATGTCTGTGCAGAGATTATACGGGAATGCGGTGACGAGGATGATTTTCATGAAGACAGATTCCGTTTTGTTCCCTGTATCGTGTACCAGGAGAACGAGATTGACGAAAGAAAAGCAAGAGAAATTATAGATGATAGCAATCTTTACCGAGATTTCTCAAAACTTCCAGAAATGATAAAGCAGCAGATTGTAGTTGACAGGCTGGAAACTTATAAGAAGCGCCGCTACACGAAAGGAGAACGGATTGACCAACTAATGAAGGATTTCGGGTTGAAGAAGTCTGCAATATATGATGCCCTTGCACTCAATGAAAATGTAATTAAACCTTTGCAGAAATTATTTTTTGACGGAAAAATAAAAAAGAAAACAGTCATGCGCTTCACTTTTTTTCCAAAAGATACGCAAGAGTGGATTTTTGATAAGTTCAGGGAACAGATCACCGACGCAAAGGTAAACGCATTGAAAAAGAACATGACGAGGGATGAGATAGAACAGGTGTTTTGTGCAGAGGGAAAAGAAACAAAAAGGCTGACCCTAGAGATACCAACAGAGCGGGAGGAAGAATTCAGAGAACTGTTTCAGAAATGGCTTGCGGGAATAAGATAGCACTGTTGGAAAGTATCTATTATTAATAGGAAGGAATACGAACTGCTGAAGCAGCGCGATATCCTTATATTTTTGGTAATGCCAGTAGTTAAAGGTCTTGCGCATGGAATGCGTTCCAAAAACAATAAGTATTAATATTTATGCGTCTTGCAGATTAATAATGCATAACGTTTAAATAGAGCACTATAACTCATTCAATTTAAACGTTATGTATCATTCATAAGAGCCGTATTTATAAAAGAACCACTAAAATGCCCGAAAGCATTGATTCTACTGGATTCTTAAGAAAATACTGAAAGATACACAAGTATCATTGTGTATCTTTCGAGAAAATGAAAGCATATTCGAAAATATGTTTTAGAAACCAATTTAATATATCTCTATATATAGATTATTCCAGTTCGTTTTGTAGGGTTCTTTTTATTTGATATCTATTTTGATCTCAAAAAAGTTTTTATGGTATTCAATCAGTCCGTCTTTTTTCATTTTTCCCAGTTCTTTTGATAAAGCGCTGCGGTCAATGTTGAGATAGTCTGCAAGCTGCTGGCGGTCAAACGGAAGAATGATTTTATTGTTTTTCTGTTCAGAAACCATCTGTGAAAAATAAGAAAACAGCCGTCCCCGTATTGTTTTTGGAGATGTGTGCATACTGCGTCTGGAAAGCTGCATATTTTTTCCAGCACTGATTACAACAAGATTCTGAATCAGTCTGTTTTGGCTTTCACAGACTGGACATGGCATGAAAAGTCTTGGAACGCTTATAAATAAAATATCACATTTCTCGTTTGCCATGGCATCTACCATCATCGGCTCGTTTGGTATACAGGCATAAGATTCAGCAAATACACTGCCGGCTGGCGTGATGCCAAGAATGCTTTTATTTCCCCAAAGATCTGTATATTCAATTCGAACGCTGCCAGAAAGGATGAGACCAATGTCTGTCACAATGCTTCCTGCGCACAAAATCATATCTTCTTTTTTATATTCAGCTGTCCGAAAATTGAAATGTTTTTCCAGATTTAAAATATCTTTCTCTGAACATCCTTGGAAAAGCGTTGTCTGGGCAATAAAACTTAAAAAAATACGATCCAAAATATAAAAAACCTCATTTCTGTGGTTATAACCACATATTTCTGAAAAACATTATAGTATAATCTGAAACATGAGGTCAAGGTGATTTACATTGAAAGATAATAAATAGATAATAAAATAATCAGTTCACTAATTGGAAGTTAGGAGGAAGGCAAAATGTTAAGAAAGATTATAAAGATTGATGAAAACAGATGCAACGGCTGCGGTGCGTGCGCTGCGGCCTGTCATGAAGGGGCAATTGAAATCATTGATGGAAAAGCAGTGCTAACTCATGAGGATTACTGTGATGGTCTGGGGGACTGTCTGCCTGAGTGCCCAACCGATGCCATCAGTTTTGAGGAACGGGAAGCACCTGCATATAACGAGGCGGCGGTTCTTGCTGCAAAACAGAAAGTCTCCCCTGCGGGCTGTCCGGGGACGCAGGGGCGTCAAATGGCATCCTCAGAGGTGAAAGACGCTCCTTCTTATATACCGGCAGGTGTTTCTAGGCTTGGACAGTGGCCCTGCCAGATAAAGCTTGCCCCTGTAAATGCTCCTTATTTTAATGGAGCCAGACTTCTCATAGCGGCTGACTGTACGGCCTATGCCTATGCGAATATCCATGAGGATTTTATGAAAGGAAAAGTTACACTCATTGGCTGTCCAAAACTTGATTTTGTTGATTACAGTGAAAAGCTGACGGAAATCATAAGAAAGAATGATATAGGAAGTGTCACTATTCTGCGTATGGAAGTTCCCTGTTGTGGAGGAATTGAGGCTGCTGTAAAGAAGGCCTTGCAGGAGAGCGGGAAATTGATTCCATGGCAGACGATAACGGTATCTATTGACGGGAATATTCTTGATGATTAGGAAGGAGGTGCATGATAATTTTTTTATATGATAAAGGTGAAGAGAGAATTTCTATGAAAACAGAATAGACGATGTAATTCTTAATTAGGCTTTGAATCATTGTCACCTTAATCAGTGTGGTATTGTATTTATCAATACCACACTGTTATCACCTGAAAGAAGAACTTTGAACGAATCCATATCAGGTTAAGTCTAAATATAAATCTTTATATTGTTTAGCAGAATTATCCCAAGAAAGGTTTTTATCCATATCTCTCTGAACCATTTCGTCCCAACACCAGCGGTTCAGGAAATACAAACTCTTGGCTCTGTTAATGGCGTCTAGCAGCAGGCCGGCATCATAGCGGTCAAAAGTAAAACCATTTCCCATATTGGAGTACATATTATAGGGTTCTACAGTATCTTTCAATCCTCCAGTCTCGCGGACAATAGGGATTGTACCATAGTGCATGGCAATCAATTGTGTCAATCCACAGGGCTCAAACTGGGAAGGCACCAGCAAAGCATCTGCGCCCGCATAAATCCGGTGTGCTCTTGTTTCATCATACATGATATTAGAACATACATTTCCTTTGTATGTATACTCATAATACCGGAAGGAGTCTTCATATCTTTGATCTCCAGAACCAAGTACCACGATCTGCGTATGCTCGTCCATAATCTGAGTCATAATACAATTAACCAGATCCAGTCCCTTCTGGTCTGTCAGGCGGGAAATCAATCCGACAACAAATTTGTGGTCATCCTGAACCAGCCCCAGTTCTTCCTGTAATCTGCGTTTGTTTTCCTTTTTCTTTTCTAGTACATTGGAGATATCATAGTTTACATAGAGTCTGTCATCCGTAAATGAATTCCAGATATCATAATCAATACCGTTTACTATTCCTCTGAGCTTATTGGAGTGATATCTCAAATGCGCATCCAGTGTTTCACCGTAGTATGAGTTCTGGATTTCTCCTGCATAAGTATTGCTGACCGTTGTAATGATATTGCAATAAGTCAGCCCGCCTTTAAGCATATTGGCGTCCTGATAGCCTGTTTTTAATGCATCTTTGTTAAATACATAATCCGGCAGTCCAGACCAGTACCGGATTGTAGGAATATTGTAGATGCCTTGGAACCGCAGATTGTGAATCGTCAAGATTGTTTTGGCGGAAGTAAGCTTTGTGTCTGCAAACTTGACTCTCAAAAATACAGGAACCAGTGCCGCCTGCCAGTCATGGCAGTGAATGATATCAGGAATCCAGTCCATATAATTCAAGGCAGCCAGTGCTGCTTTGGCGAAGTAACAATATTTTGGAATATCGTCGATCAGATTTGTATATGGATTTCCGCTGGTGAAAAATTCTTCATTGTCGATGAAATCATATACAACCCCATCCCATACATACTCCATAATTCCTACATAAAAAGATTTGCCGTCGGCGCACAGATCCATCTGAAAAGAACCCTTGTACACCATTTTTTCCTGATATTCCTGAGGAATACATTTGTAACGCGGAAGAATTACTTTTACATCGCAGTTTTGTTTGATCAATGCCTTTGGAAGAGCATACATTACATCTCCCAAACCGCCGGTTTTTACAAATGGATAACATTCAGAACCGATAAATGCAACACTTCTTCTGGGGGTTGTGCAGACTTCTGCTTGGGGTTCCTCAGGTGTTGTCTCCTGTTCCTTGGGCTGTTCAGCCTCAATTTTCTTAGGATTTTCTGTTTTCGGGTTTTCCGTTTTTGAATTTTCTGTTTTCGGACGCTCTGTCTTGGCATTTTTTGTCTGGTTTTCTTCAGAAGATGGAACTTCAAGTTCTTCCTGAACTGCTTTTGACGGAGTTTTTTCCGTTTTTGTAGTTTTAACTGGTTTCGTTTTTTTCGTGCTTGTAACTTTCCGTTTTGTCATAGAACACCTCCAAATTCATTATCTTCTTTATTATAATATAAGTTAGACACATACGCAATGGGTATTGAGAAGATAAGGTTATGGAACGTATCTGAAAGCTATATGTTTTCTCACGTGGCTTGAAAAGCCATAATTAGCAGTAAATGCTAAGTCCTGTCTGAACAGTAACTATCTGTTCAGTGTTTCTGAGCGTTTTCGATATCTTTTAACCGCTGTGTATATTCTTTTCATATACATTGTTGTAACTGCTCACGCCTGTAATTGTCATAGTATAATCCTCCTTGATGCCTGCAATTAGTACACCGTCTGATCTTTTTTATACGGAAATAGAGAAAGCAGCATGGGGGTCAGTCCCGGCTGATTCCCCGGTATTCGTGTAGATTACAGGCTCCCTCTTAATGACATTCACAGGTGCTTGTGTTGATTTGCTGCTGTCTTTGCCAGCCTGATCTGGGGAAGTTTTTTCGCGCAAGGCAGCTTTTCCACTCTCAATGATTCTGACGGTATCTGTATTTGTATCCGTATCCTCATTTTGGCTTTCCGCTATCCTTTTTTCCTGCTCTTCACGTTCTTCCCTGCGTTTTTGAATGGCGTTTTCCTGCTCTGTTTTTGCCTTTTCTCTTGCTTCCTTTGCATCCTCCTTCATTCCTTTTTCCGTCACTTTCTGATAGTCTTCTGCTTTCTCTGCAAAATCCCCTACATACCCCATTGCCCGTTCCATGACGGCTGTATCTCCTCTCCGCTCTGCTTCTTTATAGACACGCAGAGGTGTATTCATCAGTTTCATACTCATGCTTGCCCCTGCAAGGCCTTCCATTGTTTTCGTATGCATCATGGTCCCTCCTTTGCATTTTTCCAGCTGGCTGCTGTGGAATGATCAGCAGCACATGGAGAACAAATACATTCTCCTGTGTTTCTATACTCATGGCACCGCCATATTTTTCAGCCACCGCATTTATATTCAACAGACCGGTTCCTTTTTTGAATGCCCTTTTTCCATGGAAACTGTTCTCGATTTCCATCATAAGGAAATCTCCCTGAATCCGCCCGGACACCCGGATATATTTTTCTGTACCGGCATCCAAGCTTTTTACTGCCTGAATGGCATTATCCAGCGCATTTGACAGAACAATGCAGATATCAATGTCCCGCAAACCACAGGGGTATGGCAGAAGGAGGGAACAGTCCACATCTATCCCCATGCCTTTTGCAATCCCCAGTTTGTTTCCTACCAAAATATCTACTACTGGGTTGTTGGTGCTGCACGGAAATGACATTTTTTCCGCCATATCGTCCAGATCCTCCATATAGCTTACGGCCTCCTCTAGTTTCCCGCACTGCAAAAGCTTTTTTACCACCGCGATATGATTCCTGATATCATGGCGGAAGGACGTTGTCCTGTCATAACGAGCCTTCGCTTCCTCCACATACTGGTTCAGGGAATGTTCCTGCTGCTCCAGCAGTGAAA
>CANOBT010000190.1 GCA_947564305.1 uncultured Lachnospiraceae bacterium
TGGAAAATCTGCTTGTAGGGGGAAGTTTCCCCCTAGCCCCCTCTGCGCTCAAAAATCACAAAATGTCCTGCCGGAATTTCTGATTTTTTCACTCATTTTTTTGCATGAATATCCCCCGTAACGGGACAGAAGATTGTGTAAAATACTTTCATCAATCCATTACAGAAAGGACGTAAAAAATGGCAAACAGAGAACGCAAAAACGAGCTGAAAATATATCTAAGTGATGACGAGCAGTACATACTTGAACAAAAAATAAAAGCCTCCGGCATGAAAAGCAAATCCGCTTTCCTGCGCCGCCAAATTCTATACGGTTTTGTCTATGACATTGACTATTCCGAACTTCGGGAATACAATGCAGCACTCGGAAAAATCGGCAACAATCTGAACCAGATTGCAAAGCGCATGAACGCCACAGGAAACGTCTATGCCGCCGATGTAAATCAAGTCAAAGAGCTAATGAAAAAAGTGTGGGATACACAAAAGTCCATGCTCTCAAAACAGCCATACATGAAACAATAAACTGTCATAAAAATCCTGCTAAATGTGACATAACCACAGACAGTTTTTCTTCAAATAACCCACCAAAAACTAACTACAAGAAAAAACCAAAATGAGCAAAATTCGACATTAAAAAAGGTGTATCGCCTTGAAGTTTTTCTGCTTCATTTCGATACACCTTGATGTGTAAATCATCCAATATTCTTTTGCCCGATACTTATGTATTTTTCGTTTTATTTTCATTCCGTGTCTTTCCCCAATCTGAATGTAACTGATAGGCTGTTTCAAAAATATTCAAAACAGCGAATTAACTTTAGGTACAATATAAAAACTTAGCAATTATAAAGTGGTTCTTGTTGCTTCTCCTTTTACCAATAACAATCTGCTTGATTTTATCACTCCACACCAGCGCAAACCACTCAGTCTAATCTGTAATTAGCCGGACGGCTATTATCAGTTGGACATGGACAAATACCTTTCCGAAAAGGATATTATTCTTAATCCGCCCATGAAAGTGCAGAGTATAGAAGTCGTAAAAAGATGTGTTATGAATAATTTAGGAATTGCGGTTGTTCCCACTTATTCCATTGAGGAAGAATTGAAAAATAGTTCTCTTATGCCAATTAAAACGGAACTTGATGAAAAAAAATTTAACTCTTTTTATATTTATCATAAAAATAAATGGTTAAGCCCACAAATGGAACTTGCACTGAATTTACTGAAAAAATATGCAATAACAGTCAATTAATAAAAAATCAATAATAGCACTGTGAAACCAGCATCATGGAAATGTGCATAACTGCCTATTCCGTCATGGATAACTATGTTTGCAGGACATGGAAAAGCAAAGTACAGCTTTCCCACGTCCTGCAAACATAGTTACCCACAACTCCATAAAACAGGCAGTTATACACATTCCCACAATGCCTACGCCTACGGAATCCATCTCATTCATATTCTTCTATTATGTTACTTACTTAACGGATTTTCTACCATTCTTTTCAGAACAAATAATACGAAGATTAACACTACAGGGAATATAGCAGCAAAGAGCAGACCAATCTTAAGATTGCCGCCAGCCATGCCGGAAAAACGTCCTACCATTAACGGTCCCACCGTACCACCCAAATCGCCAGCCAAAGCCAAAAATGCAAACATGGCTGTGCCTCCCATTGGACACTTCTGCGCGGAGATACTGATAGTACCCGGCCACATAATACCTACCGAAATGCCGCATAGTGCGCAGCCTGCCAACCCTATGACGGGCGAAGATGACAAGGAAGCCAGCAGATAGCAGCTTATACACAATGCGCCACACGCCAGCATGGTTTTTGTCAGGTCAAGTTTCTCACTCATCCTGCCATAGAACACACGGGATATGCCCATAAGCACCGCAAATGAACAAGGTCCGGCAAGGTCACCGACAGTTTTAGAGACACCCATTGCTGACTCGGTAAATGCAGATGACCACTGAGCCATAGATGCTTCAGAAGCGCCGGAGCATACCATAAGCAACACCAACAGCCAAAACAGCGGCAATCGGAATAGCTTACTAATTGTCATACCCTTGCCTTCTTCCACCAACCGCTCTATAGGACAGACGATAAAATTGAACGTGTTATATAGTGGCACAAGTGCCCAGATCAGCGTAAGTACCTTCCAGTTCGCCACGCCAAATGCCGTAAAGAACAGTGTCGAACCAAAGATTACCCCTACAGCTCCCCAACAGTAGAAAGAGTGCAGCAGGCTCATCATGCCGTCCTTGTTTTCAAAAGGGCACGCCTCAACGATAGGGCTTACCAAAACCTCAACCAAGCCACTGCCCACGGCATAGAATACTACCGCAATCAGAATCCCTGTAAAGGGGTTGGTGAACAGTTCCGGAAGGACTGTCAGCAGCATGAGTCCTACTGCAGACACCACCTGAGAAACTACTACACAGATCCGGTAACCTACCCTGTCTACAAATTTTGTGGCAGCAAAATCTATCAGCAACTGTGTCAGATAGAATACCGTCGGAATCAGTGCAATCTTTTCCAACTGAATCCCATAAGTGCTTTTAAATGTCAGAAACAAGAGTGGTGCAAAGTTGGCGGCAATAGCCTGCGTAATAAAGCCAAGATAACAAGCAAAAAGTGTCTTGCGGTAGTTAGGTTGTTTGGACATATCAATTCCTCTCCGTGTAATGTCTGTTTAAGTTTATTTTCCGGCTCTGATATTTTTGACTGTTGATTTTTGGATGCTTAAATCTTCATATACCCTGATTCCGCCATTGCCGACCGGAGCCTGAGCTAAAAGCCCAACCTTCACAACCGGATCAACTGGAAGATGGAAATATCTCATCATATAAAAATTTTCCCCATCCACAGAGTAATGAAATGCAAAATTATTACCCACTCTGCAAACCTGCAGCCAGGCTGTATCTCCCTCAAGATTGCACCCGTTGGCATCGTCTGAATCACCTTTCGTTACCACGCTCACAGCGGCATGTGTACCAAAGTCTGTTAATTCAAAACAGCATTTTGCCCAACAGTTCATGTCTTTCATTACCATGACGGATGCTGAATCATAGGTGTCTTTAAAGTCATGTGATACTTTGACCTTAAGAATAAAATCTCCCTCTATTTCTGTATAATAATAGGGAGCATTGCAAAGTGATTCCGGAAGAATCCCTTCCTCACATTCATCAATGCTTCCGCAGAAAAAATCTGTCTGTGCAGGTGCCTTAATTTCAATTCTATTGTCCTTTTTTACGATTTCTCCTTCATTCAGCCATTTAAATTCCATCTTAAAACCTCCTCGTATTATAAGTTTCTTTCATTGGTCGAATGTATTATATCATCTAAAACGGGGGACAAAAAGATACAATAACATCTAAAAACCGCACTATTTTCCCAAAGTGCGGTTTTTGCCGGGTGCATATCCATAAGTCCGTCGAAATTGGCGGCTGAAATAGTTTACAGAGTTGAAGCCGCAGGCATGGCTGATTTCCTGAAGAGTCAGCGTTGTATCGCCAAGCAGCCTGTAGGCGGTTTGAAGCCGATATTGAATCAACGCATCTACTGGCGAACATCCCAAATATGCATTGAAACAACGTCCCGCTTCGCTACGGCTAATGTCAGCGGCACTGGCAATATCATCAAGTGTGACAGATTCCGCATAGTGCGCGTAGATGTATGTCAACATCTGTTGGATACGTATCTGAGTGTTGATTTGTATGCGTGTGGCTTCGGATTTGGGTAAGTCGTCAAAATGTCGGAATAAGTATTCAAAAATACTGTTGAGGTCGCGTTGGACAACCATTTCATAACAAACGTTACGTTCCCGCAATTGACAGTAAATATCCTCTATCAAACGGTTTACCTCATCGTGCCAACCGTTTCCACGTCTGAACATGATAAAAGGTAATGAGTCAGAGCCAGCAATGGGGCGGATATATTTCTGGTAGATTACACTGGTTCCCGGTGCGAATATAATATCGGAAAAGACGATATTGGGCATCGGGTCGGGTACATCGCCGGATAGCTGTCGGATTCCATGCAGTATATTACTGTTAATAAATATGCTGTCACCGGATTCCAATGTGAGGTGTTTCTGCCCCACTTGAAAATCCATAATGCCTCTCGTTGCTGTGGCAATCTCAAATTCGGGATGCCAATGTAAAGGTCCCGCCCAGTTCGGCAATGTGGCAAGTTCATCATGAAAATATGTGATAGGAAAAACTGATGCGTCATGAGTTATTTGCTCCCGCAACTGATGATCAATTGTTATAGGCATAATTTACCTCTCCTATGTGCAATGTGTGTTCTATAACTATCTACGATTATAGCAGATTCAAATCCCGATTTTTCGCTGGTGAAACATTGAAAGTATAACACACACACGACCAGATCACAATGATATATCTTGCCCTTTTGATTTCTCCTTTCTCTGCTCTGTCGGCGGTATTGCCTGTTCTACACAACGTTTGACCGTTTCAGCTTCGGAACATTAACTCCACGAATGCTCCTGCTAAATTGCTCTTGCACAAATTTTTATTGTTTAAGAAAAGCCCTGCATATTTATCATACACAGAGCCATTCTAATCTTTTTTTGCCCTCTACATAGAGCGTTTTCTTTCTGTAAAATTCATTTTACAGAGTTATACCCGCCTTTTTTGCAAAGTCGGCTTTTCTCCCGATAAGTTCCGACTGTTTTTCTTTTGGCAGATTGTCAAATATTTCCTCATAGAGAACATCATCTAACCGCATTTCCCTAGCAAGTAAAAAAACATTTAGATTGAACCATTCGTCCCAAAGCCCCTCAAATAAACTGTTACTGTCTGTATAGGTGTCAAGCTCTTCAAAGCCATATGACGGTGTATAACACTGCAATTTAACAAAACCATATCTGCCAGCATCAATCAATAAAATATCTTCATCTTCTATTTCGTACAGTTCTGCAAACGCATCAATCACTTTGCGACACTTCTCCCGTTCTTCCTCTGTAATATATACCTTTTTTTCCATGCCCATTTACCTCTTATCCTTTCAAATCGTGGAATATTGTTTTCAGTTCCTGCAATGCTTCTAAACCACATATTTGAAATGCCACATATACCATTTTATACGGAATAGAGGTATGGCTGTCTGCATTTATTAGTGTGTTACTTTATGACACCTGTACATTAGCTCCTGGGTTGTCATTTCCATAACCTTCCAGAAGGTTGATTACACCCCATACGGAGAGCCCTGCGCCAATGGCCACCACTAATGTCTGCAAAATAGCAATCGCTGATGCGAAAAATGCCATATATTCCTCTGGAACCGGAACCCTCGAAACGCATTATTTTGTCGTTTCACCACAATCTGAACCAAACACAAACCATAGATCCTAATAGTTTTGTCCTCTCAAATCTGTGTATCCCAGGATTCCGGTTCCTCTCCTTTCCTGCTAAATTTTATCTTGTCTTCGGGATAAAAACAGGGACTTCTGTATCTAGCGCCGCATCGTGAAAACAGCCGCATATACAAAAGTCCCTTTGATTTTCATGTTCCATATTCAGTTTTTATTTTAAATGACTCACTCTTAATAGATGAATACATCCGGATTGAAGTGTGTAATATTATCTGATTCTAAGTTACAATTCCCCCGGCTCTGCCCGGATTGGCGGATATGTAAAACGGTATTTCCCACCCGTCTTTCTGAATATTTTTATATTATCAACTCCTTTCCATAACTTTGCGTCACTGTGACGCAAAGTTGAAAATTACTCCTAAAAGAAAAATGATTCCGTTTCTTACAGAACAAAAAAGAGTATCTTCCAAAGCGATACCCGTACAATTCCATATCAGCCTGTTTTCTTACAAACAGTACATCTTTCAGTAATCAGGCTGTTAAATACTTTTTTGTCTCTGCCGTCATGTACTGTTCAAGGTATTTCTCCCGATGCGGCATGATGATATGCAGGTTCCCGTGAAGATTAATCCATTCGATCACAAACCAAAAACCAAGCCCCCTGTGATCCGGTTTCCAGATACCATTTTCACTAAAATCTCCGCCACGCAGCATATAGTCTATAATGGCCGGATTCGACATTGTTTCTGAGATTTCCCAACGGTTGGGCGATTTTTCCCGGTGGCATCCGAAGCCGCAATAGCAGCATCCTGTTCTTTGGCATCCGGTAGTCTTATACACAGGCTTCTCCTGATCAAACAGTTCCATATCCAATGCTTTTTTTGACATTTTCCTTTTCTTTTTTGTTCCGTCTTCTATCTGTATTTCTCCATAGATCTCCGCAATAGGAATCTGAAACTCATAGAGATATTCCAATACATCCTGCTCTACCCAGAAAGACATCGGATTTCTTACAGTTTTTTTCATATGGAATCCATTGCACCCGTTTTTCAGCCAGCTTGAAGTCCGAAGCCTGCTTTCACTTGCCAACTGCGCTGTCATTGGCATTCGCCCTGTCCGTTTAGTGTAGGCATGCATCGGTGCTTTTTTCATGATCGTGCAACAATAGTTCGATATCTCAAATGGAGCTTCCAAAAAGAATTTATATCGTTCTTTATTGTACATCTTCGAATATTCCGAGGTCTCCACACCATTTTCTTTATGTATATATTTCCCTTGCAGCATAAGGTATCGAGTCGGTGCTTTCATTTCTGTACTTGGTATCTCACCACGGACCAGGCTCTGATAAAGTACGTTTTCTTTATTTTCCCTGTAATCAATGCCTACAAGATCCGCCATGGCCGTATGATTGGATATCGTTTCGCATTGATTTAGGTTGTTTTCCTTTGCGATCAGTTTCTCCATATATCTTCTGGCTCCATATACACAGCCCGCCACTTCCTTGTTGATAAACGGATATCCATATTTCTCAATTACCTGCTTAAAATTCATTTTCGGCTTCAATATCTCAACATTTTCATAGTCCTTCACAAACTCCTTTACCTCTGGGTATTCCAGTCCGGTATCTACATATACCGCTGGGATATCTGGATGGATTTTTCTCACAATGTCAAGCAGAACCGTGGAATCTTTGCCGCCGCTAAAACTGATATATACGCCGTCTTCCCCATAATGTTCTATCCATTCACGTATCCGGTATTCTGTCATCCGTATTTTTGCTGACAGAGGAAGAGACTGCAATTGATACAGGTCTCCTATCGTATGTTTCTTCATATATCACCCTCGATTCTCCGGCAATAAAAGCCATAATCATTCTTTTAGCTTACTGCCGTTTCTTCTCTTTTCAACTTTGCGTCACTGTGACGCAAAGTTAAAAATATCCGTTTGCAATCGGATAGGGGAGATTTTACCCTCCCCTTCCACACCACGTAGCGTACCGTTCGGTACTACGCGGTTCAATAGTTTACACGAACTTTCAGATAGTGGGCTGACATGGATGGATATCCAAGTCTATCCACTATGATTGTTTTTGTCAGCGCTGAGTTTAGCATTCCTGCCGCCCTCCATGTGCCTTTCCTACAGTTCGACATTTCATGTACTTTCCATTCTGGCAGGTGCAACGCCCGGAGCATTTTATATCTCGTGCGTACTTTTTTCCATTGTTTCCAGTACACTGCCCGGATTCTGTGGCGTAGCCACTCATCTGTCCTCTCCATCAGGGTCTTCATATCCGCATGCTTGTAGTAGTTTATCCATCCTTTGACATAGTCATTGAGTTTCTTCTCTCTTTCTCGATTACTCCATTTGTTTCCCCTGACCGTCAATTCCCTTAGCTTGTTTTTCATTTTTCTCTCTGACTTTGGGTGTACCCGGAGTTGGCATTTTCCTTTGTTTCTGTAAAATCCATATCCCAGGTATTTGACTTTATTGATATGGCTCACTGTTGTTTTCTGGAGATTTACTTTCAGGAACAGCTTACCTGTTATTAATGGCACGATATTTTCCAGCGTCCGTTCTGCACTCTTCCTGCTTTTACACATAATCATGCAGTCATCTGCATACCGTACGAATTTGTGCCCTCTCCTTTCCAGTTCCTTATCCAGTTCGTTTAGCATGATGTTTCCACATAATGGACTTAGAGGGCCGCCCTGTGGCACGCCTTCCTCCGTTGACCGGAATCCGTTATCTTCCATAACTCCTGCTCTCAGGTATTTATGTATCAGCGAAATCACCCTTCCGTCTCTGATTGTCCTCGACATCACCTCTATCAGCTTGCTGTGACTGACCGTATCAAAGTAGGACGCTAAGTCCATACTGACTACATATACATACCCTTTCTCTGCATATTCCTTGCATTTCTCAAGGGCATCACGGGCCCCTTTTCCCGGCCGGAATCCGAAACTGTTTTCGGAAAACTGTTCTTCATAGATTGGGGTCAGTTCTTGTGCGATTGCCTGCTGGATTACCCTGTCTACAACAGTTGGCACTCCCAATTTCCTGAATTTCCCTTTCTCCTCCTTGGGTATCTCTACCCTGCGCACTGGGTTCGGTTTGTATTTTCCGTCCCTTATCTGCACGACCAGCTCAGCCTGATGTTCTTTCAGGTACGGCAGGAGTTCATCCACCTGCATTCCGTCTACTCCACCAGAACCTTTATTTGCCTTTACTTTCTTATATGCGGCATTCAGATTGTCCGCCCTAAGAATTGTGTCGAGCAGGTTCTCCATCCAAAAATCCGTGTCGGTGCCAGTGTCCCCGGTTATCCATTCATGGGCGTACACTCCTGCTACCGTTCCCTGTTCCGCAGGTATCTCTCGCAGGTAGTCTTCTATATGAAGTTGTCTGTACTTAAATCCATGTCTGGTTTCCATCTGGGAATTGCACCTCCTATTGTTCCCCCCTTCCCCGGCTTCTTCATCCGCCGGGTATTGTAATATGGGTTCTGCTGACTTCTCACGATAAACCTTTTTCGACCGTAGCTGTGAATGTTTTATCACTCTGCCACGTCCGTGAGACCTCCCCGGGTACTCACACGTTCTTTCGCACTTATACCTGCCCCGTCTACTGCTGGCGTTCCGTGCAGTTATCGGACTTTGGTTTGTTATGCAACCTCATCCACGCTTCACAGCCTATCCGGACAACTTTTACAGGCCAGTGTTTTGCCTCCGGCTTCCTTCAGACCCCATCTTACGGTGACGCCCTTGCCTTTGGCTGCATCCTTCCCACTGCCGGGCGGATCAGGGACTTTCACCCCTTAGAACGTGCGCCCGCCGGGCACACATAAAAAAAGGACACGTTCTCAATCCATGTCCTTTTCGCTCTGTTTCATTCTATTCTTTTTTAAATCACTCTTGTCTATTTCAAAATAATTTCCATTGCAATCTGACGCACCGTCTTACCGTCAGTATCCACCTTTATGCTGTCAATAGTCTCATACAACGGAATCCTTGCTATGCTCCGTTCAAGAACATCAGGACTACGGATTCCTTTTGAAACATCCTCCCTGATCCTTGTGGTCAATGTTTCCTTTTTAGCAAGCAAAGATACAACTTTTACCATACAGTTGGTTGTGTCAATTTTTTGTAAGATAGCTTCAATAATAGTTTGCTCATGCATAACCCAACAAAAAATAATATTCATATACGCCGTACAGTGAAGGAAATTGTTTAGCAAATGGCAAATATTATCCATAACCATTTCCTTTGTTTCATCCGTCACTTGAAATGGGTCCGCGTCCCAACACCAATCCCCATCGAGAAACACAGCATCAGGTAATTCTTTCT
>CANOBT010000191.1 GCA_947564305.1 uncultured Lachnospiraceae bacterium
ACAGTGGTCATTGCAGTGCCGCTTCTTGCCACTTTGCTTATCATTAAAAAGGTGGAGAAAGCCATTGAAAATAGAAAATCAGGTATGGATATCCATGAAAATTATGAATCAGTCAAAGCACTGGTTCCCCATCTGCGTCATTTCTTTATGGTACAGGATTTGATGTATTTGAAGAGAGGCGGACGTGTCAGTGCGGCAACTGCTATCGTAGGCTCTGCGCTGAATATTAAGCCCATACTGAAAATAGATGAAAACGGAAAATTAGTTACCATAGATAAAAAGCGCGGAAACAAAGCGGCCATGTCAGCATTGTTCACCTATTTTAAGGAAAATTATAATCCGGAATTAGGAAGCACAATCTATATCTGTGACGGAGATACTCCAGACCTTGCCGAGAGCCTTGCAGCAAAAGTTCGGGAAGCTGTTCCTGAAATTGTAGTACGAAGGATGATGTTGTCGCCAATTATCGGGGCACATACAGGTCCGGGAATGCTTTCCATGATTCTATTTGGAAAGTGATAAAACAGTTTGAGAGGGAGATAGGAGCATGATAAAAAATATCATATTAGATATGGGAAATGTACTTTTAGACTATAACCCAAATGTATGTTTAGATTTCTTTCTGGAGGAGGAAGCGGATAAGACTCTCATCAGACAGGAGCTTTTTGAAGGGCCGGAATGGAAAGAGGGAGATTTAGGCCATATTACCGATGCAGAACGGTTCCTAGGTGTCAGCAGGAGAGTACCAAAGCGGCTGCACAAAGAGTTAAAACAGTGTGTGGAACAATGGCATATGTGCATGCAGCCGATTCCAGGCGCAAAGGAATTCTGTGAACAGGCCAAAGAAAATGGATTCAAGCTGTATGTATTGTCAAATGCAAGCAATTCCTTTTATGAATATTTTCCCCGGTTTGTGCCCCTGGATTATTTTGATGGAATTGTCGTGTCATGCGACATTCATATGATAAAGCCGGATATCCGTATCTATCAGTATCTTATGGAGAAATATAATCTGCAGCCAGAGGAATGTTTTTTTATTGACGACATGGATTACAATGTGCAGGGAGCAAGAGATGCGGGGATGAAGGGGGAGGTTTTTTGCGGAGATTTCCAGAGAATAAGAGAAGGTATCGGTTTTTGAATTCAGTATACATGTTCTTTTTTTGATAAATTATCAGAAAAGATTGCACCATCATTCTGAAAATGGTAAAATATAAATTATAACTTGGAATAATTCAACAAAGGAGATGAGGAACATGGTAAGCGAGTTTTTAGAGGGGGCATTGACGATTATTCCGATTGCACTGGTGGTGTTGATTGTGCTGATCATACTGCTTTCGGGATATGTAAAAGCATCCCCGGACACGGCATACATAATCTCAGGTTTGAGAAAGCAGCCGAAAGTCCTGATAGGAAAAGCAGGCATCAAAATTCCGTTTTTGGAAAAGAAAGATGAGCTGAACCTGCAATTAATTCCCATTGATGTGAAGACATCCAGTGCGGTACCAACAGCGGATTATATTAATATTCGTGTAGATGCGGCGGTCAATGTGAAGATCAGCGATCAGCCGGAACGGCTTTCTTTGGCAGCACAGAACTTTTTGAACAGGCCGACAGATTATATTGCGCAGGTATCCAGAGAAGTGTTGGAAGGAAATATGCGCGAGATTGTAGGAAAGATGAATCTGGAGGAAATGGTGTCTGACCGCCAGAAATTTGCTACGCTAGTCAAGGAAAATGCAGAGCCTGACCTGGCAGCTATGGGCTTGGATATTGTCAGCTTTAATGTCCAGAATTTTGTGGATGGGAACGGAGTCATTGAGAACCTGGGTGTAGACAATATCGTAAAGATTCAGAAAAATGCGGCAATTTCAAGAGCAGAAAGCGAGAAAGAAATTGCAAAAGCACAGGCAAAGGCGCGAAAGGAAGCCAATGACGCACAGGTTAGTTCAGAATTAGAGATTGCAAATGCTCGCGCAAGGGCGCAGAAGGAAAAAGCAGTCGTACAGGCAGAGGCAGACCAACAGGCAAAAGAGGCGGAAATCAGCGCGGCAACCTTGATTGCACAGAAGGAAAATGCTCTGGAGATTAAGAAGGCAGAGCTGCAAAAAGATGCGGACACTAAGAAGGCCATTGCGGATTCCGCTTATCAGATTCAGAAGGAAACAGAGCGTAAAACCGTTGAAATCGCGACTGCTGACGCCAACCTGGCACGTCAGGAAAAAGCAATTGCCCTGCAGGAGAAGGAAGTAGAACTGACAGAGCGCAACCTGGAAGCGAACGTGAAAAAACAGGCCGATGCAGAACGGTATGCAAAGCAGCAGGAATCTGATGCAAAATTATACGAAGTTCAGAGAAATTCCGAAGCCCAGTTATTTGAACGTCAGAAGAATGCAGAGGCGGAAAAATTTGAGAAAGAGAAAGAGGCGGAAGCATTAAGAGCGACTGCTGAAGCTCAAAAATATGCAATGGAGCAAGAAGCAGAAGGTATCCGGAGCAAAGGTCTTGCAGAAGCTGAGGCAATCAAGGCGAAAGCGGTTGCAGAGGCGGAAGGTATTGAGAAGAAAGCAGAAGCCATGAAGCAGATGGGTGAAGCCGCAATTTTGGAGATGTATTTTAAGGCGATGCCTGAAATTGCCAGAAATATTGCAGAACCGCTTGCCAAAGTGGATAAGATTACTATGTATGGTGATGGTAATACATCAAAACTGGTCAAAGACATTGTAGGCACCTTTACACAGGTATCGGATGGGCTGAAAGAGTCTACAGGTGTAGACGTACAGTCTGTGTTGTCGGGCTTCTTAGGTGCAAAGATTTCTGAGAGTTCAGAGCATGATGCGAAGTAAAAGATAAAAGTATAGAGAAACGAGCCAGATTCCTATCGTAATGGACAGACAGTGGATTGGCTCGTTTTCTGTTATATCGTAAGTATGACAGCATATGTATTAAATATCTCTTCGTATACTGGAAGGCTTTCAGCAGGTACTGCAATGACGATGCCATCTCCCGTTGAAGCGCCGAAGATATTTCCCTCTAAAAAGAGGGAGGAGCATCTTCGGAAATCCAGGCGGCTCAGGGATGTATTTGTAAATGCCCCGGCTGCAATCTGCAGAACATGCTCAGGAAGTGAATAGGCATCTGTTCTTCCGGCTGGGAAGGAAAGCAGTTTAGTCGTTGTGTTATCAAATAGGACACCGTTTATACTGGTATACACGGGATTTGCCCCTTCTATGTCAATCCACACCAAGGAATCCAAACCAATCAATGCACCATTTTCAATCATAGTTGCACCGGCGGGAAGGTATAATTCTGAAATCTCGAATCCTACACCCGAAAAGGCTCCGCTGCGGATTCCTGTACATTCTGCCGGGAGTGTCAGGCACCCGTCGGAAATCTCAGCATATTCCGGTAAAAATCCATAAAGCATTCCAGCCTCATCCAACAGGAAACAAGAAGGAGCTTCTATGATTGCTTCACCAGAACCAGTTTCGATATCTTCAATATCTGAGGGTGTGGTTACATCTGATACCGTAGAATCAGGCTCTGTCATTTCTGGTGTTAAAGGAGGAGCGGAAGAGCTTTCTGATATTATGGGGTCTACGATATTTCCATTTGGAGTTTGAGTCTCGTCAGGCAAAGACTCTTGTGCAACCGGCTTCTGTAACATGGTATTTTCGGCAGAAATCTCTGTAGAGTCCTGTGTGATATCTGATACCGCAAATTTTGAGTCATTTTGTATATCGGAAGGGAGTTTTGTATCTGCTTGTATATTCGTGTCAGATGGCTCCTCTAATATAACAGAATCCGGTAGTTTTGAACCAGCTACAGTAATTTCCTGTGCAATAGGTTCAGGCAGAGGATTTTGTATTGTATTGTTTGGAGTAACAACAGATTCTTTTAATACCACAGACGGGGATTGAGGAATGGTCTTTGGCATGCTGCTTTCATCTGCCATTACAAGCATTGGAAATTCTTGAACATTGTCAATAGAATCCGGATGGCAATTGTCTTCGAGCATCAGACTCGGACTTGTGAAGGCGACTTCTGTCAGAAGAGGAGCCTTGTCATTGTATGGAGATGCAGGATTACTGAAATCCCTTTGGTTCAGCGCGTTTTTTGCTGTGTTCTCTACATCGGATATATTGCCCTTGCTTTTTATATAAGCTGCATTTGGGGGCTCGGCGATTGGAATAAGAAGTAAGTCAAAAAGATGGTCTGCACAGCGTGTAAAAGTCGAATCTGAAAGCAGCACCATGAGCAGCAGCATACAAAAAATTTTCACAACAGTGCAGAGCTGCATTTTTGTTTCTCCTGTATTAGATTCTAAAATATTCAATTCTTCCATCATATATCACCTATACCTTTTCTGATTTTCTGAAAAAATGGGGGGGATTGTATACATGTATTTTGATGTATGTAAAGCAATAGACTAATACTTATACTGTATACTACTTTTGGAAGCCCACAATAAAAAGTGTACAGCAAAAAAGAAACTCTGCAATTTCTTGCAACAAATTATAGAAAAAAGCAACAGATTATTGCAAAAATGAATATACATACATTAGGAAACAAATTTTTGGAGGAATAGATAACATAGGAAATCACGATAATACATATACTTTTTACAAAGGGAGTCTGTGTGGCGATTGTGATATGGATTATGAACAGGAAAAAGGAGGACTGAAAAGCCGTCTGGCATCCGCCGCCAATATGCCGAAAGATGTTGTGCTCGGGGCCTCTGTCGTTACAATTCTTGGAGATTCCGAAGTTTGTATTGAGAACTACCGTGGAATTGTAGAGTATACGGAATGCCTGATCCGGGTACAGACGAAGGGGAAGCAGCTCCGATTACATGGAAAGAATCTTCAGATTGAATATTATACCAATGACGAGATGAAAATTACGGGAACCATATGTTCCCTGGAATACTGTAAGTGAGGCCTTACTGACTGATATGTGGTACAGCGGCAAAAGGATATATGCAAGACCAATATGCAAGCGGGGGAATTATTTTGATACAAGCAATCATTCGTTATATACGCGGATATGTAAAAATCCAGGTGCAGGGTTATTCACCGGAACGTTTTTTAAATTTGTGCCGATATCATAACATACTGATCTGGGGACTTATGCCAGTCGGTAATGCTTATGAAATGTATCTGACACTGAGTGGATTTCGGAAATTGAAGCCGATTATAAGAAAAACCCACACAAAAGTACGCTTATTAAAAAGGTGCGGCCTTCCCTTTTTTATACATAGGCACAGAAAAAGGAAAACATTCCTGACAGGAGTTTTGCTTTGTATAGGGCTGCTGCATTTTTATTCCAGTTATATATGGGATATCCATTTTGTAGGAAATGAGAAGTGGACCGATCAGATATTGTTGGAATTTCTAGATACAAAAGAGGTTTCTCCGGCGATGCCCAAAAGTAAGGTGGATTGTGCTCAGATTGTGAAAGATATCCGGGCGCAGTACGATGATATTGTCTGGGTTTCTGCGTCTATAGACGGGAGTCGTCTGCGCATACAGGTAAAAGAAAATGAAGATACATTTCAGAAGGAAGAGAAAGAAGATAGCAGGCAGGCCAATCCGGAAGCTGCTGCCGCAATACATCCTACAGATTTAATCGCATCTGAAGATGGAGTCATTACCAGTATCATTACCCGCAGCGGAACCCCGATGGTCCATGTAGGGGATACTGTCAAAAAAGGAGACATCCTGGTATCCGGACGGATAGAAGTACTCAATGATGCTGCGGAAGTCATTGATTATCAATATCAGGAATCTGATGCAGATATCTTCGCAGATACACAGATGGAGTATCATGATGAGGTGCCGGCAGTCTATCAGGAAAAAAAATATGATCAAAAGGAGAAGCGTGTTCTTTTATATCTCAGGCTGAAGGATTATCAGATTTCTGTCGGCACTCTTCAGCATGGATTTAAGCAATGGGAAACGAGCTCCAGGGAGCATCAGCTGAAACTGGGAGAAAATTTTTATCTTCCTATTGTTTATGGCATGATTACAGTGAAATCCTACACTACAGAAGAAAAAAAGTATTCAGAACAAAAGGTACAGGAGCTGCTGAAACAAAATTTTACACATTTTTCTAAAGAAATGAATGAAAAGGGTATTCAAATTTGTAAAAATAGTGTTAAAATACATGTGTATGAAAATTCTGCCATTGCCCGAGGTACATTGTACCTGAATCAGCGGATTACAGAAACGGCAGATACAGAAATACTGGTGATTGAGAGGAACGAACAGAATGAGCCTATCGGAACTGATGGTTGATATACCAGCTGAACATGAAAATAATGTGTTCGGCCAGTTTGATATTTTTGCAAAAAAAATAGAGCGTACTTTTCAGGTGACTTTGATTGCCAGGGATGGCGTGGTCAAAGTTTTGGGGGAACATGCTGCAGCCGATAAAGCGAAGCGGGTGCTGAATCAGTTGACGGAGCTGTCCAGGCGCGGCAATACGATAACAGAACAGAACGTGGACTATGCGATTTCCTTAGTGTATGAGAATCAGGAAGAGGAGCTTGTAGAGATTGATAAGGATTTGATCTGTTATACTCTTCAAGGCAAACCAATCAAGCCAAAGACTTTGGGACAGAAGAAGTATGTGGATGCCATAAAGAGCGGCATGATCACATTTGGTCTGGGGCCAGCCGGTACAGGGAAGACTTACCTTGCTATGGCTATGGCAGTGACTGCATTTAAAAATAATGAAGTGGCACGGATTATCCTTACGCGTCCTGCAATCGAGGCGGGAGAGAAGCTGGGGTTTCTGCCGGGAGATCTGCAGAGTAAAATAGATCCTTACCTTCGTCCTTTGTATGATGCACTGTATCAGATTATGGGGGCGGAAAGTTTTATAAAAAATTCAGAAAGAGGACTTATTGAAGTGGCTCCTCTTGCCTATATGCGTGGCAGGACATTAGATAATGCATTTATTATATTAGATGAGGCACAGAATACTACTCCGGCACAGATGAAGATGTTCCTTACCCGGATTGGATTTGGTTCAAAGGTCGTGATCACCGGAGATTCTACCCAGAAAGATCTGCCAGCAGGAAGTGTATCCGGTCTGGAAGTGGCTGTGAATGTGGTAAAGAATATTGAAGATATCAGTATTTGTACGCTGACAAGCAAGGATGTAGTACGGCACCCTCTGGTACAGAGAATCGTGAAGGCATATGAGGAATATGAAAAAAAGGCAGTCCGTACAGATAACCATGCGGGCCGGAACAGGAAAAGACGGTCAAAGTAAAAAAATTTAGGAATTGGAAAGCCATGCTTTTTGTATGTGTGAGAAAAGGAGAAGCCTGTGAGTATATACATGGAAGAAGAAGGCAGCATCTGTCTGCCATTTGATACAAAAAGGACAGCAGAACTGGTCATTGAAGCAGCATTGGAATATGAGGGCTGTCCCTATGAGACAGAGATTAATCTGCTTCTTACCACGGATCAAGAAATTCAGATTATGAACCAGACATTTCGACGGATTGATGCACCTACGGATGTTCTGTCATTTCCTTTACTGGAATATGAGATACCAGGAGATTTTTCAGGTGTGGAAAACTGTGTGGAGGAGCTGTTTGACCCAGAGTCCGGAGAGCTGCTGTTAGGGGATATTGTGATTTCCAAGGACAAGGTTTTGAAACAGGCAGAAGATTATGGACATTCTTCTAAAAGAGAATTTGCTTTTCTGATTGCGCATAGTATGTTACACTTATTCGGATATGACCATATGGAAGATGATGAAAGGTTGGTCATGGAGAAAAAGCAGCGGGAGATTCTGGAACAGGTAGGGATTCTGCGGTAAGGATCCGCCTCACCTGTATAAAGCCAAATATGTTTACGGAGGATATCGATGTCTGAGATACAGGGAAGAAGACGAAAAGAAAAAAAAGATGATTTTCTGATGCAGGGCATGATTCTCGCGATTGCTATGGTTCTGACCAAAGTTATCGGTGTTGTTTACCGAGTGCCGTTGACAAATATCCTGGGAGACGAGGGAAACGGTTTCTATGGCTATGCCTATGAGGTTTATGCTATGACGCTGATGCTGTCCTCACTCAGTATCCCAACAGCAGTTTCGAAACTGGTAGCCGCCAGGGCGGCACAGCGGCAAAGGCGTAATGCTTTTCGTGTATTCACGTGCGCATTTGTATTTTCTGCAATTGTCGGTGCAATAGCAGCGCTTTTGATTTTCTTTGGCGCAGGTGCGATTTCTACAAATATAATGAAGTCTCCTTTAAGCGTCTATGCGTTGCAGGTATTGGCGACCGGGTTGTTCATTGTTGCAATCCTGGGGGTTCTCAGGGGATATTTTCAGGGACTTGGGACGATGCTTCCGACAGCAGTATCCCAGATCATCGAGCAGATTGTCAATGCGATTGTCAGTATTGCCGGGGCAAGTATACTGTTCAATCTCGGAGCAGAGGCGGGGCAAAAGTCTGGAGAGGAACTTCTCGGGCCCGCATATGGGGCAGCAGGCGGCACGATAGGAACAGTGGTCGGCGCATTGTTTGCACTCTTGTTTCTTGGATTTTCATTTTTGATATACCGTCCTGTTATATACCGGCAGATCCGTATGGATCATATACGGAAACGGGAGAGCTACAGAAGGATACTGAAAGTTCTTATTCTGACAATCATACCGGTTATTTTCAGCACAGCCATTTACAATATTAACCAGATAATGGATCTGACAATCTTCAACAGTATCATGTCCGCACAGGAATATACAGAAAAAGAGTACATGGCAATGCAGGGAATATATACTGGGAAGTACAATGTATTGATCAATGTGCCGCTTGCTATGGCAAATGGGCTGGCAGCATCTGTGATTCCCAGCTTAACTGCTGCCGTAGCTAAAAAGGATCGAAAACTGGTCCATGAAAAGATCGCACAGACGATTCGATTTACAATGATTATAGCAATCCCTTGTTTTGTAGGTTTTATTGTACTTGCTTCACCGTTGATGGTGCTTCTGTTTAACGATGAAAGTACAACGCCGGCAATTTTACTGGCATTAGGGGCAGTCACGGTTGTGTTGTACAGTTATTCCACCATTTCCAATTCGATTCTGCAGGGATTGGACGAGATGGGGACGCCGGCAAAAAATGCGGGAATTTCTTTGGTAATACACTTAGTCGCATTATTCATTATGCTTGTAGTATTTAAATGGAATATCTATGCGCTGGTGGGAAGTAATATTGTATTTTCTCTTTGTATGTGCATCTTGAATGCCAGGGCAATCCGAAGTACTTGTGGGTATCATCAGGAGCTTGACAGGACATTTATCAAGCCGTTGACAGCCGCTGTTATTATGGGTATTTTTACTTATATGGTTCATTTACTTCTGGATTTGACCGTGGGAGGCCGCTTTATTGCAACAATTGTATCTATTTTGATTGCTGTTGTTGTGTATGCTATTGCAGTTTTGAAGCTTGGTGTGCTTTCAAGCAAGGACTTAAAAGAACTTCCTCAGGGACAGAAGATATATAGAATCTGTAAGAAATACCATTTACTCCCTCGACAGAGGATTTTCTGATTTCTGTATAAAATATAACAAAAAAACCAATACTGTGTAAAAAAGGAGAGGTTCCTTATGAAGCAGAAATATTATATTGGTTTTTTT
>CANOBT010000192.1 GCA_947564305.1 uncultured Lachnospiraceae bacterium
TCTGAATATTCCTGCAGGCCATTATCTTTTTGTAGGGATGCTTGGCGCTCCGGTTATTGGCGTCGGGCTTCTTATGTCCAGTTTTTTGGGTGTGGAAAACCATCCTGGACTTGCGTCTGTCTACCTGATTATTTCTAATGTTATCAATCTGATTCTTGATTACATATTATTAAAATTCACTAATATTGGTATTGCGGGCGCCGCCCTGTCTACGGTGGCTGGATTTTTACTTGGAATGGTTGTTTTTATCTTATATATCCGTTCCCCGAAGCGCATGATAACCTTTGTCAGAATCCAATCATTTGCTCATCTGAAAGAGGCGTTCATATCAGGGGATCCGGTTTTTGTATTTATGATTATGACCACAATAAAATCCTTTGGGCTGAATGAAATTATTATCCGTTTTATTGGAGATGGCGGGATGGCAGTTTATACTGTATGCGACAATGTCCTTATGATTGTGGAAATGATTACGGCCGGAATTATAGGCGTAATACCAAATATAGCGGGAATTCTTTTTGGGGAAAAGGATTACTTCGGTATCCGTGCGCTGTGCAAAAGGGTTCTTGTATTAAGCGCGGTTGCAACGCTATGTATTTTTGTGCTTGTTATGGCGCTTGCAAAGCCGATTACCGTTATGTTTGGCGTGGATGATTCAGCTCTTTCCTCCATGATGGTGACAGCGCTCAGGATTTTTATTTTGTGCCTGCCGGCATATGTATGGAATAAATTTCTTGTGGGCTATTATGAATCGATTGAAGAATCAAAACAGGCAAGCATTATTACATTCTTTCAACATGGCATTTATGTGCTGCCCACTGCAGCTTTTGGGATTATTCTGGAAGTAAAAATGGGCGGCGGCATAAATGGTCTGGCGCATAGTTTTGTTTGTTCGGAAATCCTGACAGTTCTTACGGCATATATTTATTGCAAAATCAAGTATAAAGGTACGGATTTTTATCTGCTTCCTAAGGAAACGGGAATATGTTTTGATTTTACCGTGAAGGCAGATATGGTCGAGACTGCGCTAGTGTCTTGTATCGTTGATATTTGATAAAATCACGCAGGATATTCGTTCATTTGCAAGGCGAATTTTTGACGGCGTAGCGGTGGCGGTTATCACAAGGAGGGACCCGCTTGCGGGAGGATACCTTATGATGTACGGCTAGAAAATTCAACGAAGCAGATGCGCGAATAGGCAAGTGAGTTTGACTAATCATCAACGATACAAGACACTAGTCCCCAGAGAGGTAAAAAAGTTCTGTCTCTATTATGGCATAAGCGCTAATAAGGCGAATATCGTGGCGGTGGCTGCGGAGGAAACGATTGTAAATTGTATCAAATATGGCGGAAGGCTGTCTCATTGGATTGATGTCAGCCTGGTGATAGAAGAGCAAAAGATGCTTCTGCGAATCAGGGACAATGGGGCGCCTTTTAATCCCACTGAGTATGAATTTGACAGTGGGAAATTTGATATAAAATAGTTGCTGTGAATAGTAATAATGATTTCTCGGAATTATGAGTGATTATGCCAGCAAAATCCTGGCATTGATCATTGAAAAGTAAATATTATCCTAAAAGGAAAGCATGGGAATCATGCCGTGAGGCAGGATTCAACAAAGGAAAAACAGGCAGGAGTTATTGATAAGCCCTTTCTTAACAGACGGAAGCAGGAATTCCTTGTGCAAAAGGACGAACAGGGAAGCAAATGGCTGTGCATCGGTGGAAGGAGGAGCTGCTTCAAGTTTTTTCAGGAGCCGTTCCACTGTCAGTTTTTCCACGGAAGCAGCTTTATTTCCTTTCTTTGAGGTTTTTTTTAACAGAAGATTTTAAAGGATGCTGATGAGGGGAAAAGTTATCATCATCCGAATCTAAGAGACGGTCAAAGAAATCATAAAAAGTGCCGACACCAGGAGTGTCGCCGACCTCGAAGCCGCTTAAAATAGCAAAAAGAGGATTAATCTTAAGTTGTGCAGCCCATTTCGTAATGGAAGTAACTTTAAAATCAATAGAAAGCAGGTAGGAGCGGTGCATGCTGGAAGGAGTTCTTGGTTTAGGTCCAAAGACGGAATATTTGTTTTTGAGTTTTTCATCGGTGTAGGAAAGTTCAAGGTTCCAGAAACGGTCAATGATATCCCAAACAGACCGTGGGACGGAGTCCAGATCAGGATAATCTTTACGGAGATTGTCAACAACAAAGTTTTGACAGGCGGAATGACCGCCGGAATTAACAGGTAACAAATAAGATCGCCTCCAATCGAAAAATATGCTTTTAATCAAGGGCGCGAAGCGCCGCATTTTTCGATGGATTTGTCAAGAGTTTTTGGCAAAAAAGTGGGGGATTTTAATAAAAATGAATCTGAAAGTCTTGATTTTACTGGATTTGACCAGAAGTTTGATATACAGGCAAAATAATTTCATATCAAGACCAATTTAGTCATAGCACAAAGATTTTGAATATTACTGTAGGAAAGTATGAGGTACCATTTTATAAGATAGGAGGAAAACATTATGATTATCACTAAGACAACGGAGGGGACATCATTGACGCTTGTGCTGGAGGGAAGGCTTGATACGGTGACGGCGCCTCAGCTGGAGTCGGAGCTGAGAAGTAGTATTGACGGCATAGACAAGCTGTTTTTAGACTTTACATCATTGGAATATATATCATCGGCAGGATTAAGGATACTGCTTTCAACGCAGAAAATAATGAATAAGCAGGGCGGCATGGTAATAAGAAATGTAAATGAAGATGTGATGGATATATTTGAAATTACGGGATTTGTTGATATTTTGACAGTTGAGTAATGGTTTCTGCTGATATTTTTCGACCGCATCGATTCGCAGCTTGAAGCGGAACAAGTCTTTGTCTTGAATACAAGGCGAGAATGGAGGCGAATTGATATGAAAGAACTTACGATTGACGCTGCAATAGAGAATATTGCTACCGTAACCGCTTTTATAGACGAGCAGCTTGAGCAATGGGACTGTCCGATGAAAACAAAGATGCAGGTTCATATAGCGATAGACGAACTATTCGGCAATATCGCATACTATGCCTATAATCCTGAGATTGGCATAGTGACCGTTCGTGTTGAAGTTACGGACAATCCCCTTGCGGTGGTGATAACATTTATCGACAACGGCATTCCATATGACCCGCTTGCAAAAGATAATCCCGACATCACGCTCTCTGTGGAGGAACGCATGTCGATGGGTTGGGCATTTATATGGTGAAAAAGACAATGGATGACATTTCATATGAATATAAGGACGGACAAAATATTCTTCGGATAAAAAAGAAGTTTTAGGAATTATCAGTAAATGGTTTTCAAATAAGTTATATTTTTCGATTGCTTCTGCCAAAACAAATTGCTGTTGTAAGGCAGACATAGACTAAAGTAATAGTGATTATATCAGTATCAGAAATTATAGCAGAGTAATATAAAGTTTTTCTATTTTTACAGTGTCTGAAGAATAACATCTTCAGGCGCTTTTTGAATAATAGGATTAGGATTTCAAAAGTTATGAATTTCCTCAACTGGTTATTTTTCCTAATCTTTGGCTTATCACAACCGTGGCAGAGATTGGTCATGCGGCGGGGGTGCAGTGCGGGCTTGCAGCATGAATTATAGGTCATAAGACAGGCTGCTATCCTAATAAAATGATGTTAGGGGCAAAATAGTTTTGCCTTGGCATCCTATGGGAAATGGAAAGGAGTGGCGTTTCAGTGACAATGGAACAGTTATCTGAACTACAGAAAATTCCTATCATGGAACTGCAACGGGAAGAACTGTCGGACGCAGATGAGGTGGTAATAGATACCTCAAAAAGTCTGAACCAGCGGGTACAGTCTTTTTTCAGTCAGATGAAGAATCCATTTGCACAGAATGTGGGGGATTATATATTACAGATTGGATATGCAGAAGGCGCACAGGAGACATTGGATGACCGCATGGTGCAGCTTGTCAGAAAGCAGACTGTCATCATGTAAAAAAGAGCGTTTACAAAACGTTGGGAGCGTGTCATTCTTTTATCAGGACTAAACCAGTAGAAATCCTGATGAAAAGCCATACCTTGTAGGACGGGTAATGCTGACGAATCATAAATCAGGAGGAATACAGAATGAAAGCGAAAGAGTTTTATAATGTGGCAGTCTATCTCCGCCTGAGCCGAGATGATGAATCGGATGGCAGCACAGAGGCGCCCTCCGGGCATACCTCTATGCCATGCGGCGCGAGAATGGAAAGCAACAGCATCCGTTCCCAAAGGGATATGATATGTTCCTATATCCGTAAGCAGGACGATATGGAAATTTACGACATCTACGTGGATGACGGATGGTCGGGGGCAAATTTTGACAGGCCGTCTTTTAAGCGGATGATGGAAGATATTGAGGCTGGACACGTTGACTGTGTGATAGTAAA
Organism: uncultured Lachnospiraceae bacterium; assembly: GCA_947564305.1. Next base: position 4,428 of record CANOBT010000192.1, read on the forward strand.
GGACTTATCCAGATTTGGACGGGATTATATTGAAGCCGGGCGGTTGATTCAGAAAACTTTCCCGGCTTTTTCTGTGCGTTTCATTGCATTGAACGACAACTTTGATTCGCTGACAGCGGATTTTAATGAGACAACGCTGGTGCTGCCGGTAAAGAACTTTGTCAATGATGCGTATTGCAGCGATATTTCCCAAAAGGTCAGGAGCCATCAACAGGTCAAGAGGGAAAAAGGGGATTTTATTGGTGCTTTTGCCGTGTATGGCTACCGCAAGAATCCGGAGAATATTAACCAACTGCTTGTGGATGAATATGCCGCCAGTATTGTAAAGAAGATATTTGCATGGAAAATCGCAGGCTTAAGCAACCTTGCCATAGCGGAAAAACTGGACGGGATGGGAATCCTTTCCCCGATGGAATATAAGAAGTCGCAGGGAGAGAAATTCTCCACCGGGTTTGTCACCCATGTAAAAGCGAAATGGTCGGCGGTGGCTGTCAAGCGAATCCTTACGAATGAACTGTACACGGGAATGATGGTGCAGGGAAAAAACGAAAAGGTCAGCCACAAAGTGAAACGCTCGGTAGAAAAGCCAAAGGAGGAATGGGTGCGTGTACCAGATACCCATGAGGCGGTGGTATCGGCAGAGGATTTTGAGACAGTCCAGAAACTGCTTGCCGTAGACACAAGGGCTTCCGCAGGGAAAGCCGGGTGCCATATGTTTACGGGATTTCTCTGCTGTGGGGACTGCGGGGAGCCGATGATACGGCGGGTAAATCGTTATAAGGGAAGGTCAAAGGTTTATTTTATCTGTCCTACCAGAAATAAGGGACTTGGCTGCACAAGGCACAGCATCCCGGAGGAGGAACTGAAGCATCTTGTTCTGACAGGCCTTAAGCAGCAGCTCGCACTGTTTTTGGATAAGAGACATGTACTGACCGAGATTGAAACAATGGAAGTGCCCTTTGATGAGGTAGCGTCTTTTAATAAAGAAATCCGCAAACTTTATCAGGAACAGGAAAAGTATGTCTCCCTGCGCAGCGGGCTGTATGAGGATTTGAAACAGGGAATCATCACGGAGGAAGATTTTTGGGATTTCCGGCAGATATATGAAACACAGTATCAGGAGGCGGAGGCTGCCATACGGCAGCAGGAGGAGGCAATTAGGGCATTATTTAAGGCAGGGGTGTCTGCAGGGGCAAATCTGGAAAAGATGAAATCCACTTTGGAGATTACGGAATTAAGCCGGGATATTCTTGTGATATTTGTCAGCCGCATTCTTGTGTATGAGGATAAGCGGGTATTTTTGGAATTCCAGGCAAAAAATATGTTTGCAGAGGTCCTGATGCTGGCAGATTATTATTGAGAATAAAGAGAATGGAGGTATCGTAATATGCCACGGATTTCAAAAAAGAAAAAGACAGGGTCGGTCCCTCTTTCCAAGCGTTTCCATGTGGGGGTTTATGCAAGGCTTTCTGTTGATGGGGCAAAGGCTTGCGGACAGGAGGATACTCCGCAAGTCCGAAAGAATGAGTCCATTGATACGCAGATTGCAATGGCAAAGCAGTACCTGAGGGAACACCCGGAAATGGAGCTTTATGACTGCTATACGGATTTGGGCAGGACTGGGACCAATTTTAAGCGGGAAGGCTTTGAGCGCATGATGCAGGATGTGCGGAAGAAACGGATTGACTGTGTGATTGTCAAAGATTTATCCCGGTTCGGCAGGAACCATATAGAGGCGGGAAATTATATCCAGAAGATTTTTCCTTTTATGGGCGTCCGTTTTATTGCCCTTGCGGATGGGATTGATACATTCGAGACAAATTCCGGTACGGATGAAATGGCGCTGAACCTCAAAAACCTTGTCAATGAGATGTATGCGAGGGATATTGCCGAAAAGGTAAGATCCAGCAGACGCAGCAGCCAGGAACAGGGGAGCTATACCGGGGGCATCCCGCCTTATGGTTACCGGGCGGAATGGATGGAGGGGAAGAAATGTCTTTTGGTCTGTCCGAAGACGTCAGGGATTGTCAGGGATATTTATGGGATGTATTTATCTGGTAAAAATATGGGGCAGATTGCCGGGGAACTGTATGAGAGGGGAATCCACAGACCGGGGACTTATAAAAAGACGGGGCATGTGTACCGGCAGGAGGGGGAGGTTTTAGAGCAGTGGGGAGCTGCGACAGTCAAACTCATCCTGACAAACCCGGTCTATATGGGCTGTCTGGTGCAGGGGACAACCTGTGGGAAACAGTATAAAATCAGGAACCGCCATGATGTGGACAGCGGGGATTATTCTATTAAATGGGGAACCCATGAGCCCCTTGTCAGTGAGGATGTGTTTTTCCAGGTGGCTGACATGTTTGTAAAGTCGGCAGCAAAGTATTGTAATAGTGACAGCGTTTCTAAAAAGACACCTCCAGAGGAGGACATTTATGCAGGGGCGCTGTTCTGTGGGGACTGTGGAAAGCGTATAGCAAGGGTGGCAAATGCAAAAGAGTTCAGTTCCGGCCATACGGTACGGTATTATGGGTATTACTGCCCGTCCTCCCGCAGAATGGATGATTTGCAGTGCCCTTCCAAGAATATCGGCATGAGTGTGTTGGATGGACTGGTAAAAACAGCACTGCATCAGGAGTTTGCCCTTTCGGATTTGCGTCCGGGCAGGCTGGTAAAGGAGTATGAAAGGCGGGCAGAGGAACAAAAAGAAAAAATCAGGCAGGAGATTATTTCTTGTGGGAAACAGCAGGAATATGGGAAAAAGAGGGGAAGTGAACTGTATCTGAAATACCATGAGGGCCGCCTGTCACTGGAGGAATTTCAGCAGATGAAAAAAGAACAGGAAAGATGCCTCCATGAAATGGCAGGAAGGAAAGAGGAATTGCAGCACAGGTTAGACATCATGGATCGTAAGATAGCGGAAAAAGGAAAGTTCCTGCGTAATTTAATGAAATGTAATGAAAAGACAAAGCTGACAAAGGATGTCATACATACCTTGATCCATAGGATAGAAGTGTATGCCGGCCACCGGGTAAAAATCACGTTTGCATTCCGCATGAATGAATTATTATATGCTGATGAAAATGGCGAATCAGGGAAAGAGGGCGCACAGCATGAGTAAAAAGAGGGAAAGAATCAGGCAGACGGATAAGGAAAAGGATGTGACCTTGGTCCGCATTGCCATCTATATGCGCCTTTCCAAAGCAGATGAAACTATGCGGGAGGAAAGTAACAGTATCTCCATGCAGCGCATTTTAATAAGGACGTATATCGCATCCCATTTTACAGAATGTGAGGTTATGGAATATCAGGAAATGTAAACCGCTTAATTGATACAAAGGGAATGGACAGAATATCGGGAAAACCGCTGAAAACAAGGGGTTCCGACACATAGGGTGTTGCCGGAATCCCTTGTTTGATTTTGGGGCTGTGCCAAGGCAACATGGGAGCGGCGGTTGTGAACGGCCACAGTGGTAGCAAGTCTGACCCCTCTGTGGCTGTTTTGACCCCTGCGGCTAAAAGTCTGACCCCTATGGCTGTTATGTGACCCCTGTGGTAACGGTTTTGCCCCCTCCCCTTGTCCAGTGTGGCCCCTCTGCTGACTATAGGGCAAAAATTAAAGGGAATTGGTTTTGATGCGGCTTATGTCAGCGATATGCTCCGTGCCGTACAGACGGCGGAGCTGGTCTTGGAAGCAGATGGAAAGAGCGACGTGCCAATAGAAAAGGACGCAAGGCTTCGGGAATGGTGCCTGGGGTGCATGGAGGCAGAGAACAATGCGGTTTTCATAAAGAATGTATCGGACTGGCTGGGAGGGATAGCCTCTTTTGCCGAGTTGAATCAGCGGCTTTCTGATGTGGCGGATGCCAATTATGAATATGACACGACAGGAATGGCGGAACCGTTTCGGACAACAGAAAGCCGCCTGAAAAGCGTATTTGCGGATGCTGTCCAAAAGGACGGGATGCAGGAAAGCCAGTCAAGGCTGTCACCACATAAGGAGATAATTTGAAAACATCAACAAAAACAACCTGAGGGCGATAGCAAGGGTAAAAGTCAAAAAAGCACGGATTGAGAGCCAGAACGGGCAGATAAGAGCCAAAGACAGGGAGAAAGGCTATGACAGTAACAGTGATAGTCTTTTTCATGCGGTAATTACCATATGAAATGAGGGCATTTTTCCCAATGAAGAGAGAAATTCACTAATGATATTATGCAATCAGAACTTCCGCTACATATACTCTTATAAGATAGGATGAGACATCTAAGGCATATTGCTTTTCCAAATCATATGGGAGTGACAGGATATCTAATGATTGTTTGACAGTTAATTTTTTTATGGTTATTCCGATATATAAAACAGAATTAAATATTGAGCTAAGGATAGCGTTTTTTCTAAGGATGGAAGTTATGTATAGAAAACCGCTATTTTTTATTGCAGAAATGGAGGTCATTTAAGAAATGAATCATACGCATTATATCAACAGTACCTTGAAAAATGGCTCTCATTATGGAAAAGGCTGCTTTGCCTCTCCCATGAAAGAACTGAATGAGCAGACTGTTCTGGTAGAAAACAGCAAGGAAAATAAAAATGACAGCTACCGTCAAAAAACAAAATATGATGACAGGGAAGACCGCTACTATAGTACATATGATTTAGGTATATTGCTGCAGAACAGCAACAGTTATCTGGAAGGAAAACTGGATACAAATGAAGATGCAGACTGCTATTCCTTTTTCTATTCCCAGAAGAAGTTTTATGAGAAGATGGGCTTAGGAACGAAAGTCACAATCCGGTTGGAAAATATTCCGCAAGGCTGTAATTACGACCTGATTGTTTATGATATGCAGGGAAATCAGATAGGGATAGCGAAGGATAACGGCGACGGAAGCAGGGAACTTACTCTGCCGGCTTGGAATGATTCAGACCGTTATACCATTAAGGTGGAAAATCACGGAGGCGGGAATGTAAATACAGAAACCTCTTACCGTATCCACATTATGGAAGAACGGTACCAGAAACAGGAGCAGGCAGACGACGGACAAGAATACACGGATGAAATGGAAAGGCTGCATAGAGAGCAATATGATTCCCTGCCGGAAGATGAACGCTATACGGGAACGAAAAGCGTGGAAGAATTGTTGGAGAAAAAAGCGTCTGGTGAATTATTGGACAGGCAGGAGGAGGCATATCTGAAAATTTTTGCTAACCTGCATGATTATGA
>CANOBT010000193.1 GCA_947564305.1 uncultured Lachnospiraceae bacterium
TAATGTAAGAACCTGTTGCCCCCTTGCCAAAGGCTTAGCGGCATATCGTTGGAAAGCGCTGCTCTCCTCCTAATCTTATATCGTACCAAAGAAAAACGGCCGACTTTTATACTTTTGACCCATGTTTTTTATTGTAACACACATGAAAAGGCCAACGCAATAGAGCGCCAGCCTTTTCTTATATTTATTCAATTATTCATATGTCAGTTCTACCATTGCATGGCCTTCCAGCTTCTCAATCTCGAAAACAATTCGTCCGTCTTTTTCTTCAAATACAAGCTCCGCCCCTTCCGGAACAAGATGGACGCTCCGAATTGGCCTGTCTGTTTTTATTGAAAATTCTACATGGCAGAGCGGTATCACATCCTCAATGGTATATAATTCATCACAATTTTTCATCGGAATGTAGTGCAGGGCATGAAGAACATATCTCTTTTCTGCCTCCTGCTCATTGAGCGTGACCAGCATCGTCGTCGGGCCGTTATGACGAATCAACATATTTGGAATCAGCAGTTCCAACGCATCCCGAAATACCTCTTTACACCATCTTGGATGCTTACTCTGATAAATAGAGAACAAAGGATGCATAAAATAGATACAATTTCCATTTCTTACCACCGCAGGGTATCCTTTTTCATGGGAAGACGGAGTATGCCTGTGGGAGCAAAAATGCTGCCATGTACGGTTAAAATACGGAATATAGGTATCTGCAAGTACTGTGCCTTCCTGAGCCTCCACCTGCTCTCCTTTCAGATACATCACATGCTCTGTTTTCGGAAGATTCTTTCCAATCGTTTCATTTGGCATGATAAAATCCGGACCATACGGCGCTTCCCCTACATATTTTATGCCAAGGCAATCCAGTAAAAATCCATTCTTCTTCCAATCAAGGCCGGACTTTCCTGTCGCCAGAATCTTCCCACCCTTTTCTACATATTCCTTCGCTTTTTCTGCCAGCTTCTCGTCAAACAGAATCACATCCGGAAGAATCAGAACCGGATAATCACTCCAGTCTGTTTTATCATCCACAATATCAAATTGATATCCAAGCTCATCCAGCATTGCACATACTCCGTTAACAGGAGCAGATACGCTGCCGCCGCATTGTGCTTTCAAAACCTGCCACTCATCTGTCAGAACCGCAAGTTCGGTTACCGCCTTTGCACCAACACACCAAGGTTCTCTCTTTTCCACTTCCCGATACACGCTTCCCACCAGTTCATACACGGGTTTTGATATCTTTCCGTCCGGGTCCAACTGGTCTCCGATTAAACATTTACTGTTATAGGCAAGCATCCGAAAGCATTCATATTGAAGCGCCTCAGGATTTTTGAAGGAATGAAAATCTCCCCACATAGTATGAAATTTTCCGGTATGCGACAGAAGATCCATCCCGGTTGTCCTGGCATAGCGCACCGTATTCGTGAAATGCGTATACCCCCAGTCACCGCTGGGCAGAGATTCCAGTTCCCAGTGTGTATATGCATCCTTCGCATCCACTGCGACAGGACCTATGTGTCCGCCATTATAAAATACGGTTGCATCCGCTTTCAGGCTTTTGATAAAAGCCGTCATATCCAGGCGGAACTCCTTTAACATCTGTACCGCATATTTTATACGGTCCTCTTTTATCTCCGGATTATATCCTTGTTTTTGCATACCATCTATGCAATGCGCACAGGAACAGTCTACCACATTGACAATATCCAAAAACATTCCGTCAATCCGCTCTGGCGTCAATACCTGAAACAGCTCCTGGATATGGTCCTTCAAAAACTGCCGGTACTGCGGATTGTTGACACAGAGCGTCCTGTAAAATCCCGGCTCATAAACCTTGCTTGCCTCTTCCTCGCAGGAATCCACGATTCCGCCGTCTGGTGTCAGACAGCACCAGTCCGGATGCAGCCTGCTCATAGAGTAATCCCATTGTACGGTCGTATATACCGGAACCCGAATCCCTCGTTTGTGACAGGCGTCAATCTGTTCCTGCAGCAGGTTTTTATTTTTCAGCCCTGGATGTACCAATTCAGGAAACTTCTTCGAATCATAATACATCATGCCGTGATGGCATCGTGCAAAACAACTGACAGAATTCACCCTGGCCTCTTCCAATGTGCCCGCAAACTCTTCTGCGTCAAAACATTCACCTACCGACAAAATCTTTTCACTGGTGTGAAAATCCATGTGTATCTGCCGAAACCTTAATTGCTCCATATAATTCCTCCTTTATCAACCCTTGATAGCTCCGGTCAGCATACCATCCTGAACTTTCTCATGGAACGCAATGTAAATCGCAACCATCGGAATCACCGCTACAATAATACATGCGAAGATCGGTCCCAAGGAAACCTTATATCCGCCTGTAAATGTAAGCATAGCTCTTGCCACCGTATATTTGTCCTGATCTGACATCAAAATCATACCAAAGATCAATTCTCCATATCCGGCAATAAACGCCAGTATCGCTTCTGTCGAAATAATCGGTGTACAGCATGGAAGCAGCACACGGAATAATGTCTGTACATCCCCGCAGCCGTCAATTCTTGCTGCATCATCCAATTCCTTACTTACCCCATCCAGATAACCTGTGAACAGGAAAATCGCCTGCGGAAGCGCGAACGCCGTGTATGTTAAAATCAAAAACCAAAACTCATTCTTTCCTCCTACTTTTGTAGCCATAGAGGAAATCGGAATGATCGTACAATGTACAGGCACCATAACACCAATCAAAAATGTCATATAGATCAAAGTCCTGCCTCTAAATTTTTTCCTGGACAGGATATATGCAGCCATAATTGCAATCAAAATTGTCAGTACCGTAGACGTAATAGCAAGAAACAGTGAATTGCCCACCGCCTGCAGAATATGCGCACTCTCAAAAGCCTGCGAATAATTGGACCACATGAATTCTTCCGGCCAGCTAAACATACCGAGGGTGATGCCGTTATTGTCCTTTACAGAACATAAAAATGTAATGAACAGCGGGAATATGGTCATAAATGCCCAAAAAATCGCAAACAGGTAAATCAGGGGCTTACTTATTTTTCTTTTCATATTTTACGCCTCCTCTCTTTTAAGTACGGTATTCACGAGGATACTGATTGAAATGCCCAGAACCAACAGCAAGACGCCTATAGCGCTGGATTTGCCAAAGAATTTAAATGTAAATGCTTCATTATACAACAGCGATGCCGGCACCTCAGAGGTATGGTTCGGCCCGCCCTTCGTCATAGCCCACACAAGGTCAAATGCTTTCAGACATCCAGTCACACAAAGAATCGAGAAAATCTTAAAGGATTCCTTGGACAAAGGAATTGAGATATAACGCAATTGTTTCCAACCCGTACATCCGTCCAGCTTTGCAGCCTCGTATACATCACTCGGAATGGAAACCAAGCCTGCTGCAAAGATCAGCATATTGTAACCTGCGTACATCCATTCATTGACCAGAATGATACACCACATATTCAAAACCGGTGTAGATAACCAGTCCTGGCACAGCTTTTCCAGTCCGATACCCCTCAAGAGCTGATTAACTACTCCATAGGAAGGATTCAGCATATAAACCCACATCAGGGCAACAGCGGTTGTAGAAAGCATAACCGGCATAAAATAGCAGGTCTTCATAATTTTCGTACCCCTCAATTTGGAGGTAATCAACAATGCCAGTCCAAAAGACAACGGCATCAAAATCACAAATCCGCCAATCATAAAGAATAATGAATTTAAGAGTGAGCGCCAGAAGTCTTCACTCGACAACACTTGTGCATAATTTTTTAACCCTACAAAATTAACCGGCGCACCATAGATTCCTTTCCAGCTATGGAATGAAAGATATATGGTATTACATACGGGATATAAGATAAACATCGCAAATAAGATCAAAGCCGGTGCTAAAAATAAAATAATAATAAAATTGGATGAAATTTTTCTCTTCTCCATTGTATACCTCCGCTTATACTGCGGACACTTTTCACGCTTTCCAAATACATCTCCCAAAGTATCCGCATTCAACAGAAGGCTCCTGCAAAGCGGAGCCTTCCTCTTACTCTAAATAGTCACCTTAATTCATCCAATTCTTATTGAGCATATTCCGCCATACGGTCCATAATGTTCTGTGCACACTGATCTGCCGAATCGCCCATTGCAATTCCCTGAAGAGCGGAACGAACAGTATCCAGCATATGAGATTCCGGATCGTAATTCTGTACGTCTGTTCTTACATCTGTCAACTCAGCCTGGATTGCAATCACATCATCCAGAAGCGGATTCTCAGGAGAATTTTCTGTCTTTTCAAATTTTACAGGCACTACTGTCTGTGCGACTTCATCCAGACCTGCATAATAATCCGGAGAGGTAATGAATTTTACAAATTCAACAGAAGCTGCGATTTCTTCTTCGGATTTGTTCAACTGAGAAACAAAGAACATATCGGAAGCGCCGCCCTGTGCATAATTCTTGCAAGACTCGTCTCCATATGGGAATGGAATCACTCCAACCTTGTCATAGAAGTCTTTTCCATAAATCTCATTTGCAATAAACCAGGAGCCGTCCCATTTCATTGCAACATTACCTGCCAAAAATGCGGAAACCTCTGTCGGAGCGTCTGTATCCAGTACATTTTCACCAAAGTAGCCGTTTTCCATCATATCCACCATGTACTGATAGGTTGCTTTCATCTCATCGCTGTCATAAGCTAAATCTCTGCTTGCCAGGTCGTCTACCGCATCTACGCCGAGAGTTTTGATAATCAGACAGTTATTAAAATGTCCAAACCGATAGTTATCTTTTTCACCTGCCTGGAACGGAAGAATTCCTTCCTCCTTAAACTTCGCACATGCATCCATCATTTCATCCAATGTCTCAGGCGGCTCAATCCCTACTTGTTCAAATAATTCTTTATTATAGAACAACGGCACCATGTAACTCTTAAACGGAACTGCATAGATTCCATCATATCCTTCATAAATACATTGTCCCCACATGGATTCATAAAAATCATTGTACCAGGCACCGTTGTCTTCATCCAAATATGGCTTCAAATCTAACAATGCATCCGCCTCAAGATAATCCAGACAGCGGCTTCCGCCATATTCCACGAACACGTTCGGAGTGTCTCCATTTGCAAAGGAGGTCCTTAACTTGTCCAGATAATCTGCCTCTGTAGAAATGTTATCCATCTCTACTGTAATTCCGTTATCCATCGCAGAGAACTCCTCCACCTTTTCCCGGTAATAATTTTCATCCGGATTGTCATTAGAATAACGGGTAGAAACAGTAATCACAATGTCACCCTTGCTTCCGCCGCCATCTGAGCTGTCGCTGTCCGAACCGCCGTTTCCACTGTCGCTTCCGCCGCCACCGCCACAGCCTGCTAACAGGCCTACAGTCATCGTCGCTGCCAATACTACTGCTAATGCTCTTTTCTTCATCTTTTTCCACCTTTCTTTTTTTGAGTAAAACGTTTCGTTTCGTGTTGGCTATATCATACTACCGCGAAACGTTTTAGTCAATAGCTTTTTGTGTACTTTGCTCACTTTTGGCATATATGCACAATTATTTATATGCATTTTTATTGAAACCAAACAAAAATCGTTTCGTTTTCCTTTATTATTGAGGATTTATTTATTTTGTGCTAAAATAATGATATTATGTGGAGTTTTTCTACCCTGAAGGGAGGAACCAATGAAAGTTACAATTAAAGATATCGCCAAAGAAACCGGTCTTTCTCTGGCTACCATATCAAAATATCTGAACAACAAAAAAATCCAGGATAAAAACCGCCTCCTCATTGAGCAGGCAATTTCCCATCTGGGTTACAAACCTAACCGCACCGCACAGGTACTGCGCTCTAAGCGCACCATGACCGTGGCTATCCTGATTTCCGACCTGGGCAACTATTTCTGGGGTTCCATCATCAGTTCTGTATCACAGTTTTTTGTAAAATATGGCTACACCGTCACCACCTGTTCCTTTTACTATGATACACAGAAGGAAACTGAAGTCATTCAGGATTTAATCGTCCGAAATATTGACGGAGTAATCATGCTGCCCTTTAATTCGTCAGACGACCATTATCTGTTACTGCAAAAGGAAAATATCCCGGTCGTTGTACTGGATCAGATTCCAGACGACATTACGCAGAAGCCTGTAGATCATGTAACATCTGATAACTATAACGGCGGCGCTCTGTTGGGACAGTATCTTCTCCAAAAAGGCCATAAAAAGGTCCATATTCTGGAACCTGCGGGACGCTCAAGCACCATTCCTCCGCGTATACAGGGATTTCGGGATGCCTATAAAAATGTGATCGGAGCATCTATTACCAGTTCAGATACTATTTATTTCAATGTCAGTCAGGATGTTATCAACCTTGGCAAAAAGCATTTCCGCGATGTAATGAAAAGCCAGGAGCCGCCTACCGCTGTTTTTTTCACAAATTATCTGACCGCCCTGGGCGGATTGATGGAGGCCAATACTTCAGGCTGTTCTATCCCTGATGAACTCTCTGTGGTCAGCTTTGACGACGATCCTCTTTTTGGCAGCATGTATCCACCTGTCACCGCCGTGGCACAGGATATGTCCCAGATGGGCCGGAAAGCCTCTGAAATTCTTTACAGAAGAATGCAGGGGGATTACTCTGATTTTCCATCCGCATCCTGCATTGATGTCCACTTTTGCGAAAGACAGTCCGTGAAAAAGCTCAATCCCTGAGTAGATTAGAGAGACTACATAAAATCTTTTTCCAAAAACTGCAAAGAAAAACAGGGCAAAAACCCTGTTTTTTCTTATCATTCTCATCCTCTGATCGGTTCAAAAATCGGTTCTTCTTCTTTCAGCTCAAGGCAGATGCTGTAATTTTTCTTGTCAAAGTAATCTTCCGGCACATCTACTTCAATGGAACTGCAGCCCTCGCAGGTCGGCATGGCTACAAATTCCAAAGCTCTCTTGTCTGCCACCAGATAAGCACCCGTAATCTCATTCGCAATATTCAAAAGCTCCACTCTTCGTCTTGGCTTGAACACATGAACATACAGCTTATGGTCTTTCCTGGTCAGCATCCCCCAGTCCAATTCATAGGCATAGATTCCTACCCTCTTGGTTCCAAAAATCGCCTCCGCATTCTCATTGACAAACTTTCCGACCTCATCCAGTATCTTCATGCTTTCATCCGGCACATGTCCGGAAGCCTCCGGTCCGATATTGAGCAGGTAATTTCCGCCTCTGCTGTTGATCTTCACAAGAAGCTGGATAATCTCCTGCGCATCCTTCCAATTATGGTCGTCTTTATTGAATCCCCAGGTATCATTCAATGTTGCAGGAACTTCCCAGTCCCCTTCATAGGGAAGACGCGGAATAAAATTATCTCCTGTTGTCATATATTCTCCCAGCTCATTACCGATTCGGCCGCTGACAATGCAATTTGGCTGCAGGCTCTTCACCAAATCTACCATCTCTTGGCTCTCTTCCTTCGTGGTCCCCATGGGAGTATCAAACCAAATCAGCGCAACCTCCCCGTATTCTGTCAACAGTTCGCGCAGCTGTGGAAAACATTTCCTCTCCAGATATGCACGATAATTTTTCTTTGAATTATCCTTTCTGTGCATATAGCCGTCCGGGTCATGCCAGTCCTGAGCCTGAGAATAATAAAAACCAAGCTTCATATCATACTTGTCGCAGGCATCTCGAAGCTGCCTTACAATATCCTTGCCGTAGGGCGTCGCTTTCACTACATTATAATCACTGCATTTGGAATCCCACATTGCAAAGCCCTCATGATGTTTGGAAGTAAATACAATATACTTCATTCCCCATTCTTTCGCTTTACGAACAATCATATCCGCATCAAATTCTACAGGATTAAACTGTGATGCTAATTTCTCATACTCTTCCACCGGAATATCCAGGTCGTTCATGATCCACTCTGCAATACGGTCCGTCTTCCTCCCATCATATTCACCGGCTAAAATTGCATAAAGCCCCCAGTGAATAAACAGGCCGAACTTCGCGTCCTTAAACCACTGCTGTTTTGTATCTTTCATTTTCAATTTTCTCCTTTTTTATTTATTCACGAAACGTTTTACTTTTGATGTGGTTACATTATGCTACATACAAAGAGAAAAGTCAATGAAATAATTCAGAATAGTTAGACATTTTTCATTTTGTTTCCAAAGATAAATCCATCCTTAAAATTTTTGTCCGAAAAATCACCGTAACCATGCTGAACAGCATCCGAAGCATATACCAGGCTGGTTTTAAACCACTATGCATACTATCTCCATTTTCCCTGGCATGCATCACTGCCGGAATCTCTTTCACACGATATCCCAGTAAAAGCATCTGCATAAGCATATTGGCATCCGGATATTTGTCATCAAAATGATTATACTCCGAGTAGTATATAAAAGCCTTCCTATTAAGCCCTTGTAAACCAGTTGTAGGGTCTGCAATATCCCGCCCTGTCATCTGTCTGATTAAAAAACGAAACATCACATAGGCCGCCTTTTTAAGCAATGAAACGGGAAAATCCGAACTTTCTTTCATGAATCTGGCTCCCAATACGATATCTGGTTTTTCTGTATTTACATCCTTTCCTTTCAACTCCTCATAAATAACAGGAATATTACAGGCATCATGCTGTCCATCAGCATCCATCTGAATCACATACTGATAATCCTTTCGGACCGCATACTTGTACCCCAACTGCAGAGCACTTCCATATCCCAAATTGTATATATGCGTGATCAGCTCATATTGCTTCTCTTTTACCCTCCTGCCGGTATTGTCCGAAGAAGCATCATCAATCACCAGAATATCCGCTATCGCAGGAACGCCAAATGTTTCTAACTGTTCAAGCACTTTAACAATATTTTTTTCTTCATTATAAGCTGGTATGATAATCAATAACTCTTTTTTATCCATTGTTTTTTCCATGCCGCCTCTCAAGCAGTATAATCATTATATATGAAGGCTGTCTTTTTCTTCATATTCTCCTATCCTGTCTGCCAACTCCTCAAACTGCTGTGTCAATTTTTCATTCTCCTGAATGAGCAAAGATACCTGGATGGCAAGCTCCTGATTTTTCATAGCCAAACGGGAGAGCAACAGGCTAAATTGAAATCCGCCCCACAAGCAGACCGCCCCTACAATGAAAAGTCCCAACCCCGTTCCCATTGAGATCAGATGTGTCCAGGAGGATAATACCGGAACACTTCCAATCACAATCAATATCACACCTAGAATCTCCCATACTACAGCTAGATTCACTGTCATCTTTCTGACAGAATGATACCAAAAGCTGGAAATCATAACAAAAATACCGGCCGCAACGATTCCGTATTTAATAATCTCATACTTCTCCATCATTCATTAGCCATTCCCTTCTGTCATTTTGCGCCTGTCATATACCTTACCTGAAGGCTGTGTTCCTTTCCCACGCTTCATCAGCTCCCCACTGCAGAATATATGCCTGTCAATATTCCTCTCTACCCAGCGAAGCCGCATATAAGTCACTGTCCATCCTGTAAAGGCCCCTAGCACCACACCGATTCCATACCAGATCTCATTCAGTCTCGTAGCAAAGATACTTCCAATCAAAGTAACCATAAAAAAACTTAATGTGGCCCACACCA
>CANOBT010000194.1 GCA_947564305.1 uncultured Lachnospiraceae bacterium
TACATATCAGGATTTTTTCTTGTTTTGTACATTTGTTGTTGCCCTTATCAGTCTGTTATATCAGATTTTTAGGGATAAAATAAAATAGCCGCCAACTACTGCGAATAGCTGACGGCGAGCCTTATAAAAGGCAAATAGCTTGAAGTTTGAGGGTAGCCGCTTCTTTGGCTTTCCCTTTTTCATATCATAGCATGTTAAAGAGCTTAATTCAAGAGTCCATGCGCTTTTTTAGAGAAAATTTGTACCATCCGGCAGGCAAATCTGTAGACGAATAATTGTGCAAGTAGCACTTATCTGTATCGTTAAACATTTCTAGCGCACAAGACCATGTATTATTTACTAGAAATGTCTGTGATTGCCCTGTAACATTACTTTTTCTGTAAGTTTTTCATCTACGAAAGCGGAGTTTATCAATAGATGATGATTGATTTTGGAGCAGTGAAAAAATTTATAATAGCAGCAATTTTGTCACAATTTTTTATGTAATATCCCCAACCCCTCCCGCATACGATAAATTAGGACAGGCGCTAAAGAGTTGCGTCAAGAGCGCCTAATTACACGAAAGGGGGGATTTTTTGTTTGAAGAAAAGTCCATAGAAGAGTCGTCCGGATATTTCCGCACAGATGTGGACCGTGGGCTGACCTGGGCGGAGGCGGTCACCCGTCTGTCTGCTGACGGGCTGAATGAGCTTGAGGAGGAGAGGAAAAAAAGCACGCCGGAAGTGTTTTTGGAGCAGCTCAATGACCCGCTGATCTGTGTCTTGATCGTGGCTGCATTTGTGTCCTTTCTATTGAAAGAAATCAGCGATACAGTGATTATCGTGGCGGTGGTCCTGCTCAATGCCGCGGTGGGGGTTATCCAGGAGGGAAAGGCTCAGAAAGCCCTGGATTCGCTCAAAAAGCTGACAAGCCCGGAGGCAGTCGTCCGACGGGATGGAAAAATCCGTAAACTTCCTGCCGCGGAGCTGGCGGCGGGAGATGTGGTAATCCTGGAGGCGGGAATGCAGGTTCCGGCGGATTTGCGTCTCACAAAAACGTGGAACTTGAAAATCGAGGAGTCTGCTTTGACAGGGGAATCTCTTCCGGTTGAGAAGGATGCGGCATTTTTGGCAGACCGGGAACTGCAGGTTGGAGAGAGAAAAAATGAAGCCTTTATGTCCACCATGGTGACAGGAGGACGGGGAGAGGGAATTGTCGTTGCGAGAGGAATGGAGACGGAAATCGGAAAGATTGCTTCTATTATAAAGACGGTCCCGAAAGAGTTCACGCCGCTCCAGAAAAAACTGGCAGAATTAGGGAAAGTATTGAGCATTGTATCTGTGCTGCTCTGTGTTTTGCTGTTTGGCATTGCAGTTCTGCAGAAACGAAATATCCTGGAAATGCTGATTACAGCGATTTCACTTGCGGTCGCGGCGGTGCCGGAGGGTCTGCCTGCGGTGGTAACCATTGTTCTGGCGATGAGTGTGTCGCGTATGGTAAAGGTGAATACCATTGTGCGCAAACTCCCTTCCGTAGAAACGCTGGGCTCTGTTAATGTAGTTTGCTCGGATAAGACGGGAACGCTGACGCAGAATAAAATGACGATCACGCAGTGCTATGTAAATGAACGGATTATCCCCATTTCTGCTAATAATATCAGGGAACAGGCAGAGATTCCGGAAACATTTTTTCAGGGTTTTGCCCTGTGCAACGATGCGGTGACAGATGACAGCGGGGCATTGGGAGACCCGACGGAAATCGCTTTGCTTACCATGTCATCCAACTGCGGTGTCCGTAAAGCGCAGGTGCAGAGACAGTACCCACGGGTTGACGAGCGCTCCTTTGACTCCACCCGGAAAATGATGACCACTGTGCACCAGGGGCGCAGCGGAAGATTTTCTTATACAAAAGGCGCACCGGATGTGGTGCTCAAGAGATGTACAAGAATCTATTTGAATGGTACGGTTCAGCCGCTAAATGATGTAAAGCGCCGTAAAATTAAGAATGCTTTGGAAGAAATGTCTTCTCAGGCGTTAAGAGTCCTTGCGCTGGCAATGAAGGAGGAGGGGAGTGATGATTTATTAAATGAGAAAAATCTGACGTTTCTTGGCCTGGCGGGTATGAAAGACCCGGTGCGGCCAGAGGCGAAAGAGGCGGTCGCGAAATTTCGCAGCGCTTCTGTGCGTACCATTATGATTACCGGCGACCACGCGGACACTGCGTTTGCAATCGCAAAAGAACTGGGTATTGCAAAAAAAACGGGACAGTGCCTGACAGGGACAGAATTGGACACGTTGTCAGACGGCGCATTGACAAGACGTCTGGAGGAAGCAGCCGTATTTGCCAGGGTTTCGCCGGAACACAAGGTGCGGATTGTGAAGCTTTTGAAGGAGTCGGGCAACATTGTTGCCATGACAGGGGACGGGGTGAATGACGCACCTTCCCTGCGTACGGCAGATATCGGAATTGCCATGGGGCAGTCAGGGACGGATGTGGCGAAAAACGCCTCAGACATGGTTTTGACAGATGATAATTTTGCAACCATTGAGAAAGCAATTGAAGAAGGGAGGAGTATCTTTCAAAATATCAAAAAAACGGTGTTGTTTCTGCTTTCCTCGAATTTCGGGGAGATTATCACCATGTTTACGGCGGTGCTGTTGGGGCTGGCGGCTCCTTTAAAGGCCAGCCATATTCTCTGGATTAATCTGATTACGGATTCTCTGCCGGCACTTGCGCTCGGGGTGGATGAAAATGACAAGGAGGTGTTGATGAGGGAGCCGCCCCGTGGTGCAAAGGAGGGAATGTTTGCCAATGGAGGACTGACCTGCACGGTATTTTACGGACTTCTCATTGCGGCAATCAGTTTAACAGCATTTTTAAAGATTCCGTGGGAAATGCTGGCAGAGAGGCAGCAGGCAATTACCTTGTCTAATATCGCGCTGGTCCTGCAAAATGAATCGGTACTGGCCAGGGCGCAGACTTATGCATTTACTGTGTTGGGAATGTCACAGCTATTTCATGCTCTGGGAATGCGGGATGTGCGGACTTCCGTATTTTCGGGAAAACGAGCGTTCAATCCGGTTATGGCGGCGGCATTTGCCCTGGGAGTGGCGCTTCAGATGGCAGTCACAGAGATTCCCTATCTTGTGGGGATGTTTGGCACCGCCTCACTAGTATGGCAGGAATGGGCAGTGCTGATGCTTCTGGCGGCATTTCCGGTTCTGGCGCATGAAATATTTGTGCTGACCGGGAATGGGGACGGTGTTTAGAGCGGAGCCGATCATGCAGGAATAAGTTAGAGAACTGTGTAAGAATTACTTATGAATCTGGCTAGCTTGAATATTCAGTTCCTTACATCAGGGGTAAAAACAAAGACGGCAGGAATCGAAAAATACATTTGATTCCTGCCGTCTATTTCTCTTTTGCTATGTAATTATCCGCCCTCATCTTATTTTCTGTTGTATGGCATATAGAACTGTCCGTTCATAGCTGCTAAACCGCCGCAGATGATGTCAGCGTTCTCTTCCCAATACTTCTTGAATGCTGCTACAATCTTTTCTCCAAGGTTTGCATTTGCCTCTAACATATACTTTGCTTCTTCTGCTGTCATATTCATATACATAATGTTGTTCTCCTTTTCTGAATTGAAATTTGTATGTTTCCTTGCTACGAGTATGATAATATCACGTTCAGAAAAGGTTTTTTAGATAAGTTGTTGATGAAAAATTAGGGCGATATTGACATCTGTTGCATTTATCTTAGCAAATGAAAAAGGATGCGGCAACCAAAATATGCTCGAAAAATCTTGTAAACTTCTCCATATATTAATATAATATCAAAAAGACAGAGAAGAGCGTGGTGAATATTTTGATAAAGAAGTTTAATGTGAGCGGTGTTTGTTATCCGGACAAACATTATATGGTAGATTTGAGCGGACGTCTGAGAGAGGTTGTGAAGAAAGCAGAGGCGGAGGCAAAGGATGGGAAGCTGTGTTCGGAAACCGTGAAGAAACTGGTGGGCAGGCAGAAAGAAGAGCCGGATTCTTTTGATTTGATGGAGATGTTTGAGGGACTCAGTGAAATCTGCGGCACAGCGAAGAAAAAGATAGTGCTGATGATAGATGAGGTGGATCAGGCATCCAATAATCAGGTGTTTTTGGATTTTCTTGGCCAACTCCGGGAGTATTATTTAAATAGAGAAGAAACACCGGCATTTCATACGGTTATTTTAGCCGGTGTTTACGATATTAAGAATCTGCGGTTAAAGATTCGGCCGGAGGAGGAGCGCAAGTTTAACAGTCCGTGGAATGTTACGGTCCCTTTTGAGGTAAATATGAGTTTTTCGCCCGAAGATATTGCATCTATGCTGAAAGCGTATGAGGAAATACATCATATTGGCATGGATATGCCGGCAATGGCGGAAAGCCTGTATGAGGTTACGGGGGGCTATCCATATCTGGTGAGCTGCCTGTGTAAAAAGCTGGACGAGGGCGGTTCAAAATGGAGTCCGGCGCAGCTTCGGATGGCGGTGCGTGATCTGTTGAAGGAACAGAATACGTTATTTGAAGATGTGATCAAAAATATTCGGAATTACCCGGAGTTTTCCCAACTGGCGGAGCAGCTTGTAGTACATGGGGCAAATGTGGTATTTGAGAGAAGCAACCCGACCATTGAGTTGGGAGTGATGTTTGGTATTTTGACGGAAAAGGATGGAAAGACGGTAGTTTCTAATGTCATATTTGAAACGCTGATTTTAAATTATTTTGCATCTGTGCGTGCTACAGAGGCATTGCTTCATTCGGAATACCTGGAAAAATCTCAATATATTCAAAATGGAAAGCTGGATATGGAAAAGGTGCTCTGCCGCTTTGCCGATTTTATGAAAGCAGAATATCGCAAAGAGGACGGGGCATTTTTGGAACGGCAGGGACGGCTGTTGTTTTTAGGGTTTCTACGCCCGATTATCAATGGGACAGGGCATTATGCAGTAGAGCCGCAGACACGGAAAAATATGAGAATGGATATTCAGGTGTTCTATGGAGGCGAGGAATTTGTGGTGGAATTGAAGAGGTGGAGAGGAGCTGCCTATGAGCAGAAAGGCTGCGGCCAGCTTGTAGAGTACCTGGAGGCGAAAGGGCTGCATCAGGGTTATCTGGTGAGCTTTTGTAGCAATGTAAAGAAACCGCAGGAGAATAGGTGGTTTCGGCATCATGGATACGATATTTGTGAAGTGATTGTGGAGTGTGGATGAGAGTGGCAGTGTAAAATA
Organism: uncultured Lachnospiraceae bacterium; assembly: GCA_947564305.1. The sequence goes on from CANOBT010000194.1 coordinate 5,248, forward strand.
TCATATGAAAAAAGATGCGGCAAGGGAATCAATCTGCAAAAGCAGATTGGTTACATCTTCGGGAGTACGAAAATGGCATGTAAGGTTCAACCTACATGCCATTTTTGTGATTTATAAAATACCAATTGCCACTTACTCCCACGGATTCCCATCCGGAGAAACCGTCTGCTGTTCCTCCAGCCATTCCCGAAGAATCGTCTGGAAAGATCCTTTCTCAATCTGGGCGTTATATTTTTCGCCAACTTCAAAAGTATAACTCTCCATCAGGAAAGCGATTCGATAAGTCTGGTCATCTTCCAGTTCTGCGCCGCCTTTTGTCACCAGAATATAAGGATAAGGTTCTTTGTCATCGGCAATGTTAAAGCCTTCTTTTGCCAACTTCCTGGCCTCTGCTCCGGTCATAGTCAGGATGGCGTATTCTCCGTCTTTCCCTGGAGAAATGGAGGTGATGACGTCTGCGTTGATCATGCCTTTGTAAAGCTTCCCGCTGATACCGGAGTTTAAATCATTTCCTTTCTTATAGAAAGAGGCGATAGGAACCATCGCGGCGTCGGTGCCTGCGGTACTGCCAAGGGCCTTGCCTGCCAGTATTCCGGTTTCTTCCAATGTAAAATTGTCAGTGCTCTCACAATAGTCTGGGCTTTCGGGGTAGCTGAGATAACTGGTCTGCAGCAGATCCATCTTGGTGATACAGGCAGGACCATCCATGCCTTCTTCTCCGCGAAACCATTCTTTATATGCTTCACCCATGTCATAGAGTACGTTCTCCCAATGGGTATAGGTTATGGGGAAAATCCGTCCCTGGCTCTGAGCATTCTGCGCGTCTTCTGTCAGGGCGTCCTCTGAGAGCGCATCCTCGTTCAAAACGCTTAGCGCGCAGGGGGTTCTCTCTGTCATAAAAGCAGCCTGCCCCTCTGAGGAATAAAGGAGGGACAGAAGCTGGATTGCAGCCTCCAGTTTTTTCTCATTCCCCGGCTCGGTGAGATGGCTGTTGATTCCGATGTAGCTGGCAGGACTATAGATATAAACATTTTTACTGCCATCCTTGCTGAGGTACGGCATCATTCCCAGTGCATCGCCATTGGGCAGCTTGGTTATGCTGACATCCAGCATGGAAGTACAGAACATGATTCGCCGGTTTCCCATCTCCTCTAAAATCAAGTCCGTATTGCTTTGGTCCTGCGGGTCAGCAGAGAACATGCCGATATCCATGTATTGTTGGACATAGTTCATCGTATCTTCCCATGTTCCTGCGGCCGTAGCATTACCAGATAGAAAGTCTTGTTCCCACTGTGCTCCTTCTGAGGAGGAGAACCAGTCGGTCTTGGCCAGGTTGAACACAGCAGAAAAGGGATCGTCATGAAGCTTGGTGCCTATGATTCCGGGGGTTATACCTGCTGCCTTAATCTTGTCACACAACGATTCCAGTTCGGCAAAGTTGGTGGGTACGTCCCAGTTATTTTCTTCCATTAAGGTTTTGTTGTAGTAGATTCCGTGCATGGTGTTGCCTACGGGCAGAAGATAGACTCCGCCGTCAATGGCTGCCTGCGCCAGAATTGTGTCGGAAATATCATCTACAAAATCATAGTCGGACAAATCAACCAGCCGTTTTGCTGCCAGGTCCGTATCGAGTATCCGGTTGGTGATAAAGATGTCTGGGATATCGTCTCCCTGCATTTGCGCCCAGTTATAGGCTGTGCGGTTGGCACCTGCGTATGTAGAAAGCTCAAGGTCAATATTGGGATAGGTTTTGTCCGCCAGATTCAGAAATTCATTATAACCGATTGCAGTGCTTAAGGTCAGTGTAGCACTATCGGCATCTTTTTTGAATGTGGAACATGCGGATAACAGAAAAACCGCTGCCGCAGATAATACCGACAGGCGGCGTAACAGCTTTGCCTTCATGAGAAGAAACTCCTTTCGTGTGTCATTGCCACGTTTTTTCACAGGTGGCTTTATGACTTTATCATACCATATTGAAATGCCTTTTTCAATTTTTGCCTCAGTTTGTTCGAAGAAAAAACAAAGACAGCGGGAACCAAAAGATACATCTGATTCCTGCTGTCTGTTCCTTGCTGCATTTAATCAGGGGATAATTCCCGCTGTCTTCGAAGCCTCTTTTTCAGGCTATGAAGGAATTTCTCATTTCCGATTACCGTCAGCATAGGGCCAAAGGACAGCACTTCAATCAGCAGTTCTGTCTCCATACTCTGATTATAGTAAATCAGGCATTCATAGGTGTTTTCGTCTATTTTGGATGTATTTTTTTCATAATTGGCAAAATGAAGCATGGCCCGCTCCAAGGCATTCCGCTTGTTGACAATGTGCAGTTTTACAGGCTCTTTATAGTATGATTTCCGAATCAGCGTATTGAGGTCCACATGGGAAGAAAGCGTTTTTTCCGTAGGACGGACGCACTGGATTCGGGAAAGATTTAGGATTTCCAGCTTCATATTACCGTTCTTTGCCGGTTTCAGGGCCAGGAGACGGAACTTGTCGTTTTTTACAGAATACTCCAGACGGGCAGGGACATATAAGTGATGAAGTCTGTTTCCGTTTGGCGAAGTATAGTCAATATCCACGTACTGCTGATTTTTCTGTGCCTGGAGCAGCGCCCTGAAACAATGACGGTATGTTTCATCCTGATAAGGGTCCCCGTCTGTAAAGCGGTCGTAGTAGCAGAACTGCTCCGGTTTCCAGAGCGGTGAGACAGAAGCCAGCATGTACTGAAGGGTGTCAGTCTGTTTTTGATTTAAAAATAATCCGATGCGTGGATCGGATAGCAAGGCTTTCAGGTAGGACTTTTCCAAGTTTGAAAGCGGCGTAATGAAAGAAGGGCTGAGTTTGGAAAAATAGAGTTCTCCGTTCTTTTCGAATAAATTCCATATGCCGTTTTCAATTTTGGGGATGATGGAAAGCATGCTTTCTTCAAAGCCTTCCCCGCAGATCTGGCTGCGGATATCCTGCATTGTGAGCGGGTTCCGGCTGCACAGCAAATGCCGCAATACCTGATAATAACAGCTATAGATTTCTGAAAATAATTCCATTGGTGGATCCTCCTTGGGATATGCGATCATTTTTTATATCTGATATATCCGGTACATAGTCTGCGGATCCCGGTAAAAACGCTGTTCTACAGATTCTGCACTGCATTTCAGTGATAAAATCCTGCCCGTAAAGGTGCGGAGCCAAGGGAGCATTTCATTACAGTCAAATACCTGGACCTCGTATAGATATGTATTTTCATCGATTCTTGTCACCGTGCCGCCCCGGCCTTCGCGTTTCAGACGGTCAACAATAAAATGTTCATCAGGCTCCATGACCTGTACCGTCATAGATAATGTATCCAGATGATGCCCTTCTTCGCCCTGGAAAGAAACTCCCCAGAGTTTTTTGCGGTTCACGTTTAGTTTGGCCTGCAATTCATCATAGTCCTCAGATTTTTCCAGGGGAGTGACGCGTTTGATGGAATCCAGACGGAAACAGGAGAAACGTCTGCTTTTGCTTACATATCCGCATAAAAAACGGCGGCCGCTCCTGGTGCTGGTAAAAATCTGCAGGGGGATGCATTCTGCGGTACTTGTAATCCCCTTCCGGGAGCTTTTTAGTTCCAGTTGTACGGAAACTTTTTGATTCATGGTATCCAGAAGGTTTAGGAGGATTTCCTCTTCCAGTGTATGTACAAAGAAGCTGTGTTTCACGCGAAAGGTTTTATTATAGGAGTCTAATTGTTCAGACAACTCATTTCCAATAATGCCGAGGCAGCCTGCCATCTGGTAAAATGCCAGGGCATCCAGCACTGTCTCGTTGGATTTCAGCCATACGACAAAGGAGGTGTCGAGAGAAAACAGGATTGTTTTTCCGGACTTTGTTTTATTCAATAGGCCCTCTTTTTGATAAGCATTGCATTTCCGGCGAACGGTCTGGATATCGAACAGTGCTTCGTATTCTGTAAGCAGGAGGTCTGTGATTTCTTCTACAGTCCGCGGGGTTCCATCCTGAAGCAGATCCAGTATCAGAAAATGCAGTACAATATCATTGTCAGTAAAACTTTTTGTCTTCCATACCCGGAACAGAGGGTTGGTATCCAGGAGATTGCTGTCAATGGCAAGGGAAATGTTGGAGCCGCCCATAGCATGGTCTTTTCGTACATAGGGGGCAAGCCAGCTTTCCAGCCGTCTGCGCTCATTGTCGTATGTACGGGGGCTTTTGTCTTTAAATTCATTCCTCGTTTTAAATCCATAGACAAAAAAATCACGGACATATTCTCTTGTTTTTGGGAAACTTCGTATCAATTCCTGGAAATCAGACATTTTGCAGGGGACTCCTTTCTGAAATCTTTCGGTTTGCTGTTTTCATTATA
>CANOBT010000195.1 GCA_947564305.1 uncultured Lachnospiraceae bacterium
ATACAGAATTTCTGCCTGTTTTTCGCTATGCCAAAAAGTATACTTTTTGAAATACATCCTTACTATTGCTATACGAATCAATTAAAGGAAATGCAACTTCTATATTTATATTATTTGGTGAATTTTCTTTAGATTTTATAAAAACGGCTTAATGCTTTTAAACATAAAGAAAGCCAACAGCTTGTGATTACTTACAAGTTGTTGGCTTTCTTTATGTATCTGATTCTATGATGATTTTTACTTGAATCTATCATTTTTATTCCATATTTTGCATTGTTCGATTCTTACGCCATTGTCGCTTTGTTCCATGTCGTAAGCAAAAGCATGAAGCAAAGAACAAACAAAACTATCACATTCTCCACAATGATTTTTCGATTTAGCTTCACAGCAGGATTTGACAGGACAACTATCAGCCCAGAAGGGCTTATCTATTTTTGCGCACCCTTTACACCCTGTTGCCCCTTGGGAACCACATTCACTACATAGTAATCCGCATCTAGATTCAATCATATCATTTTCCTCCATATAGTTTTCTTTAAAAATAGCATAAAAAACATGGCACCTTTATGTCATATTCTATTTTTATATCATCTCTTTAAAATTGTAAATTATCATTTCTTCTTTACTTCAAAAAGGTAGGTGAAAAGATAATCAGCAATAAATGCAACGATTGCATAAAGCACTGTTTTAAATAAAGAGAAGCCTTCTTCCTTTACCAGTGTTACTAAAGTAATCCCTAAAGCCATTGTGATTGCTACCAATATCGCTTTTTGTACTTTTTATTTCATTTCAATTTTTCTCCGGCAATCACAAAATTATCTATCAATTATAACATTGCCATTTTCATCTAACTGGGAATTTATGGATATAAAACAAATTTTTGATTTGGATAACCAAATTCTTCAATAAGTTCTGCTTCTTTGAATCCCAATTTTTTATATAGTGCCCTTGGAGCAATTCCTTTTTCATCATTTTCACGAAATGTTGATACAGAAATATTTTTACTTCTGTCCAATTCGCTAATGGCTTTTTCCAAAAGGAGAGTACCAATGCCTTGCTTCCTATATTCTGGAGCAACAGCCAAACAGCAAATCATGTTATGATTTCGTGAAAACAAAATTACTCCTGCAATCTCACCACCACATTTTATACATAATGCTTGTTTCTTATTCATAAATCTTAACACTGTCTGCGAATGTTCTTCTATGCTCTCTTCTGTTTCCAGTCCAGGGAAATTCCAACTTACACGTCTGACTAATTTCATCCACTGTTCAATATCAGATGATGTTCCAAATAAAACTTCCATAACAAAACTTCTCCTCCAAATTTCCGATTTGTTACTCAATACATTTATTACTTCGTTGACATGGGAACGAATTTTGATGGTTTAGCAGCAAACAACAAATATGCTCCACATATCAACTTAGCTGTTGCATCAGCAATACAAATAACAGAAACAGGCATATTTGAGAATATATAACCCAGTGTTGCGATAACTACGCATACCGTCCCCAATACCACCATACTCCATCCATGTATAAAGAACCATAAGAAAAAATGGATTGCAGTTGCCATCAACACGCCCAACCATATTTGCCTCCAATGCCATCCAGGAATAAATGGACCAGCTATGAAAAACATCAATATGAACAATACGGCAATTGAAAAATATATCAACTTAATTTGCTTTTTGGAAATGCTGCCCTGCGCAAGCCTTTCCCTGACTTTTTTATTTACATTAACACCAAAAAAGCCAGCGTAATAGCCTATCAAAAACACAAATGGATTTACCAAAAACCTGCCACCAAATATAACAGCTATTATCAGTACAATTCCAATAAGGATCAGCCATAAACCGCATTGCTTTTTATGATTAAATTCTAATATTTCCTTCATTGTACCCTCCTCAAAGCCCGATTTTTCTATTTCCCTACAAACACGAAGTTATCAATCAGCATATATTTCCAAAAAAGATGTGATTTTGCCATGTATATACTCGCCTTCAATTACTCCCAACTCAGGATCATAATACTTATTATCATACAGCAATATCCAATGTGTATATCCTGCGTTCATATGGACTGTTAAAATAGAATACTTATAAGGAATAGGATTTTTCTTAGAAATCCGTTTATTCTTTTCTGCATGTCCTATATTATAGAAATCAAGTATTTCTATTAACTGGCCAATACTGGTAGATTTGTCTGTTTTCATATCTTTTATTACTTCTTCAACTCTTTTTCCTGCAATCATAGCAATACATGCTTGTCCACATGTTGAAAAAGTAGGCTGCATAATCAATTCCATATATCTTTCCTCCTCACTAACATAGATTTGTTATCAGCTATGCATCTAACGCCCTTACTCTTTTGGAATTACAAATTTATAACCAACCCCCCGCATTGTTATTATATATTCGGGATGTCGCAAATCATTTTCTATTTTTACTCTTAATCCGCGAATTAAACAATAAATAATGTTATCATTTTTTATCACGCTCTCTTCTCCATACACTTCTTCATAAATTTGCTCTTTTGTCAATACCCATTCCGGATGCCTTGCAAGAAAAAATAATAAATCAAATTCTTTTGGAAAGAGATGTCTTTCTTTTCCATCTATAACAACCAACCGACGTCGTGGGTCAATCATGAAATTCTTATATTGAATAACTGGATTACATTTCATCTTCTTAACTCCATCAAAAAGTCTCCTTTTCACATCTACTATGAAATATTTCACTTAATCCAAGTACAGCCTTATATCTCTGGAAGAACTGCCCACTCTGACACACATATCTTCACAGTAGTCCTCCACTCCAATCTTCACAATCTTGCTTTCTCTTGGTTTCAGAGAAACTTTTTCAAATCCCTTTAGCTGTTGTACTGGCATTTTCTCTGTTCTCTCTTTCGGTGCCAAATAGACCTGTATTATCTCTTTCCCCTCTGCTTCACCTGTATTACAAATCTGACATACCACATAACATTTTCCACTTTCTTTAAGCAGCTCCGCTTTCTGATATTCGAAAGAAGTATATGACAATCCATGTCCAAAACAAAATTCTGGTTCAATCTGCCAAGTATCCAGGTAACGGTATCCTACAAAAACACCTTCTGCATAATCTACACTTTCTGTACCTGCAAAATGCCCCCACGCATGCGCAGAACAGTCTTTTACCTTTTTGTAAAAACTCTCCGGTAATTTCCCCGATGGATTTATTCTTCCAAATATTACCTCAGCAAGAGCCCGCCCTCCTTCCATGCCAGCATACCAATTCCATATGAGGCTGTCTGCGCGATCAATCCATCTATTCATCTCCACCGGACTTCCCCCCATCATCACGATTACCATATCCGGCTTCACATCCAGAAGTTCTTCAATCAGCCAGTCCTGGTCATAAGGCAGCTTCATATCTTTCCTGTCGTTTCCTTCGCAGTCATGTTCATGATTCAATCCCCCGATAAAAATCACCTGCTCAAACCTCTTTGCTTCCATTACAGCCTCTTCCCGGAGCATCCTGCGATACAATTTTAATTCTCTCTCCTCCTGCTTTACTTCATATATTTCTCCGCCGCCATTTTTCAGGCTGTTCTCCTGCCAGTTCACATCTGCGGACTCCTCTTTCGGATCCTGACAATATCCTTTTACATAATGTACCTTTGCATTCCCGCCAAGCAGCATTTTAATTCCCATAAGCGGTGTCATCTCATACAATGCCTTAATTTCCGCACTTCCGCCGCCCAATGCATGCTGTAGATCTGCATTTTCGCCGATGACCAGAACCTCCTTCGCTTTCTCTGGTGAAAGCGGCAGCTTGCCTGTATCATTTTTTAAAAGCACTATGGATTCCCTTGCCACATCCAATGCTGCCTGTCGATGTTCCGGTGTATTGTATGTCCCACTTTTACGATTTCCATCTAACATATGCAGTTTCTTCATCAGCATCAGGATACGCACAACCTTCTCATCAATAACATCCTCAGAAATATTCCCTTTTTCCACAAGCTTCTTCAAAGGCTCTGCCATATAATATTCATCAAAATTATCTGTAACTGACATCTCAATATCAAGTTGGGAATTAGCAGCTTTTTCCGTATCATGCACACCACCCCAGTCAGAAATGACTACACCGTCATAATCCCATTCCTGCCGGAGCACCTGATTCAGCAGAAAATCACTCTGACTACAATGCTCTCCATATATCTGGTTATAGGCAGACATAATCGTATAGGAATTTCCCTTTTTTACCGCATCATAAAATGTTGGAAGATAGATTTCCCGAAGGGCCTTTTCATCGACCTTTACATCGACCCATAACCTCTGTGTCTCCTGATTATTTGCTGCAAAATGCTTCACACACGCGGCCACATCCCAATTCTGAACGCCCTGTATATAGGGTACCGCCATTTCTTTGGTTAAGAATGGGTCTTCACTGAAATACTCAAAGTTACGTCCACATAATGGACTTCGTTTGATATTAACCCCAGGTCCCAGAATCACATCCTTTCCCCGGCCTCTGGCTTCCGCTCCCAGTACTTCTCCTGTGGTTTTGGCAAGTTCTCGGTTCCACGTTGACGCCAGAGCGCTGTTACATGGGAGATAAGTCACATAATCATCACTATTTCCAACACTTTTCCAACTTGCCGGCTCGAATTCCTGCCGGACGCCCATTGGGCCGTCTGACATGGTCAGAGCCGGAATCCCCAGTCTTTCCACCGGTGCGGTACGGAATAATTCCGCACCGTGTATCATACCGATTTTCTCCGGCAGTGTGAGACGCCGCATAAGTTCCTCGGCTTCTTTTCTTAACACTGTTACTTTTTTATCTTTCATATCTTTCACTCCTTAAAAATGGCTGCGGGCAATTTTCGGTATAAAATCGCAACTTCTTTCCCACTAATCTCCATCTTCTTCCCTGCCTCTGTTTTCAAATTTATCTCTGCTTTTATTTTGGATTCCTTCTTTTTTTCATCCTGGTCTATTCTTTCTGTTAATATCTCTTGATATCCATCTGGAAGTCTTACAGATTTTACCTCATCCGTATGATTCAGCAAAAACAGAACCTTTCCTTTCTTTGTATCCCGTACTGCCGCTTCTACTCCTTCCGGCGTCTTCATAATCTTCCGTACGCCTGCAACGCTGCAGATATCTGACAGCAGCTTACGGTAAAAAGCTCTGTCAGAACGGGTTCCTATATACCATGCTTTTCCCTCTCCATATTGATTACAGGTGATAACCGGTGTATCTCTATAGAAATCATCTTGATACCGACTAATACATTCCGCCTCTTCCGTATGTATGATATCGCAAAGTATCTGTGCCGGATATTCTGAGCCGTCATACTTAAAATGATTCTCCTCCCCTTCCGGGAGTGCATCCTGTTCTTCCACCCATATTCCAAGAATATCTCTTAAACGTCCTGGATATGCACCAATCACCAGATCGCGCTCATCCACAATACCGCTGAAATACGTTGCCACAAAGATCCCGCCGTCTTTGACATAACTTCTGATCCTATTATCACAGCCTTCTTTTATCATATATAAAAGAGGGGCTGTCACTACCTTATATCTGCTAAGGTCATCATCTATTCCTATTATATCTACCGGTATGTTTTGTTCATAAAAAGCCCGGTAATAATCCATGACCGCATCAAGATATTTCATCCGGATACTCGGCCCGGCAGAATACTCCAAAGCCCACCAGTTATCCCAATCGAAAATAACCGCCGCCTCTGCAGGTGTTCGTCCGTTCAGAAATACATCTCCCAATAATTCCAGTTCCCTTCCAAGCTTTTCAACCTCTTTGAAAACTCTAGTATCTTCTCTTCCTGCATGGTCAATGACCGCTCCATGATATTTCTCACATGCGCCGATACTTCTTCGAATCTGAAAAAACTGAATCGCATCCGCTCCATGTGCCGCAGCCTGATAACTCAAAAGCCGCATTTCTCCCGGACGCTTCAGCCGATTATAGGGCTGCCAGTTTGTAACGCTTGGAGTCTGCTCCATCAGCACAAAAGAATCCTGATTCCCAATTCCACGCATCAGATCGTGGTTCAATGCGGTCACTGCCGACTCATCGGAAGGACTTGGGTAACTGTCCCAGGAAATAAAATCCATGGACTTCCCCCATTTATGATAGTCAAGATTTTTATAGGTCCCCATCAGGTTCGTTGTGACAGGAACTGACGGCATCACTTTTTTCACTGCATCATATTCCAGCTGAAAACACTCTAACATACTATCCGAATTAAACCTTCTGTAATCTAATGAAATTCCCTGGAATGTCGTCCGGTCTTCGCCAAACGCATAGAAATGTTCGCTTAACAGATTAGGCAGTACCACCTCGTCCCAGTCATAAAATGTATGTCCCCAGAAAGCAGTATTGAAGCTCCGATTCATATTTTCAATTGTTCCATATTTTTTCTTTAGCCATTGCCGGAATGCTTTCTCACAATTTTCGCAATAACATTCTCCGCCAAATTCATTTGAAATATGCCATGCTATAATATTGTCAAAATCCTTATACCGTTCTGCAAGCCTTTCTGCAAGACTTACCGCATATTTCCGGTACGTCGGACTATTCGGGCAAGAATTATGGCGTCCACCGAACTTTCGTTTCATTCCGTTAAATTCTGTCCGAAGGATATCCGGATGGCGTTTTGCCATCCATGCCGGATGTGCACCTGTAGAGGTGGCCATACACACCTTCAGTCCATTTTCCCGCACCATCTCCATGATCCGATCCAGCCTGCCAAAATCATAAATATCCTCGGCGGGCTGCAGCGCCGCCCAGCTGAACGTATTTAACGTTACAATATTAATATGCGCCTTTTTCATCATACGCATATCTTCCAGCCAGATTTCTTCCGGCCACTGCTCCGGATTATAATCTCCTCCATATAGCACTTGTTTTATATTATCTCCATAGGCCATATGCTTTTCTCCCTATTTATCATTGAAAATCACCGTATTCTGATTATCTATCGTACACTGAAAGGCACTATGCCATTCTGTCAGATAAAGAACCGAATCTTTTCCAGTCGTATTTACATCTGCACCAGCCGTCTCCATGACATGCTCTCCGACAAGCCGAATCCTGATATTTGTATTCCCCTTCACTTCGCCCTGGATTTTATCCCCCTTGCGCTTTAATGTCACGGCTGTGACCAGCTTCCCATTCTGATAGACCTCCGCATGCGCCTGTTCTGTAAGCCCATACACCTCCATTTCCAGATTCTCATGAAAATCATACTCTGCACTTTCTGCTTCCAGTCCTACAGCAATGATACTGTTTTCCCTGACCCACAGCGGAACCGACAGATAATCATGATACTCTTCACGCCAGCATCCGCCCCTTGTCTGTTCGCCAGTCAGATAATTGGTCCAAAGTCCTTCCGGCAAATAATACACAGCTTTTCCTTCCTTATTAAAGACAGGAGCCACAAGCAGGTTTTCTCCCAACATATACTGCTTATCCAGATACCGGCAGTTCCTGTCATTCTCGAATTCCAGCGGCATACTGCGAAGCATTGGAACTCCTGTCTGAGATGTCATACAAGCGCTACTGTAAAGATATGGAAGAAGTTTCAGCTTAAGTCTTGTGAAAAAGCGAACCACATCCACTGCCTCATCATCATATAGCCATGGTACACGGTAAGATTTACTCCCGTGGAATCTGCTGTGTGTTGACAACAATCCAAACGCTGCCCAGCGTTTATAGACATCAGCAGTAGACGTACTTTCAAATCCACCTATATCATGACTCCAGAATCCAAATCCGCTGCTGGTCAAAGATAATCCGCCCCTTAAGCTCTGTTCCATAGACTCATAATCTGACCAGCAATCCCCTCCCCAATGAACTGGGAATTTCTGACCGCCCGCAGTTGCCGACCGTGCAAAAAGAACAGCTTCCTCTTTCCCTCTGCGTTTTTCCAACACTTCATATACCGCTTTATTGTAAAGGTATGTATAGAAATTATGCATTTTTTCCGGGTCGGCACCATTATCATAAACCACATCCGTTGGAATCCGTTCGCCAAAATCCGTCTTAAAGCAGTCCACACCCATATCCAGCAGGTCGCTCAGCTTTTCCTGGTACCATTTCGTTGCTTCTGGATTGGTAAAATCTACAATCGCAAGCCCCGGCTGCCACATATCCCACTGCCACACATCGCCGTTTGCACATTTCAGGAAATACCCCTTCTCCATGCCCTCTTCAAAAAGTATAGACTCCTGACCGATATATGGGTTAATCCATACACACACACGGATTCCTTTCTCCCTAATACGTCCAAGCATTCCCTCAGGATCTGGAAATACTCTTTCATCCCAGACAAAATCCGTCCAGTGAAACTCCCGCATCCAACAGCAGTCAAAATGAAATACGCTAAGGGGGATTCCCCTGTCTGTCATTCCGTCAATAAAGCTCATCACAGTCTCCTCATCATAGTCTGTTGTAAATGATGTAGACAGCCACAATCCAAAGGTCCATTGTGGTGGAAGTGCCGGTTTCCCTGTCAGATCCGTATAACGCATCAAAACCTCTTTCATAGATGGACCATTGATCAGAAAATAGTCCAGGCTCTCACCTTTAACAGAGAACCCTACTTTGGCAACCTGTTCTGTGGCAATTTCAAATTCCACTTTTTCCGGATGATTGACGAATACTCCATATCCCCGGTTTGACAAATAAAAAGGAATATTTTTATAAGCCTGCTCCGTACTGGTTCCGCCGTCCTCATTCCAGATACTGACAGACTGACCGTTCTTCACAAACGGAGTGAAGCGTTCTCCAAGTCCATAGATCAGTTCATCCACTGACAATCCAAGAGACTGACACATATATGCATCCTCATTCCCCCTGTCATACGCAAATCCATTCCATTCTGTCTTCCGGTAAGCCAGATCACGCGTGCCGCTCTTCGTCAGTAAGTTCCCGTCCCGCTCATAATACATGCACCAGTTTTCTTTATTGATACGCAGGCTTAAGCTTCCGCTGGACACAGTGATTTCTTCCTCGGTCTCTTCCATCCGGAAACAGCCCGGCTCCTTCGGAAGCTTCAGTTCAAACTTTGTTACATCCGACCTGACGCCCTTATGATGAAACGTCTGCACTCGGATGACCTCCGGCATCGGAGCCGTAATTTTAACAGTCAGATTGATTCCTCCCAGTGTATCGCCCTTCTCTACTATCCGGGCAGTCGGAGTACATAATGTCACTTCCTCCATTCCTTCTCTTACTTCATATACATGCGCCGGTGAAAAACTTCCGTATCCTTCTTTTAAAAGCCAACATCCATTGTGAAATTTCATAATCTCATACCTCCCTGTTTTTCATTCTATATCCGTATCTGTGCTTATGTCCGCACAAGCCCATTATAAATAAGCATTTCTCTAATTAATACTGTATTTATTTGCAAAAAAATACTACTTTTTTTGAATACCATATGTGATAAAATAAAGTTAATTGTTAAGAACAAAAAACTCAGAATTATCTTAAGGCTATTGTTCAGACTGAAAAGAGGGCACACCCATGATAAGCAAATTTCATTTTACATATTTTTCCAAAAATAAAACAAAACGCCAGCTGATCACTCTG
>CANOBT010000196.1 GCA_947564305.1 uncultured Lachnospiraceae bacterium
GTTGTTTTTCCTGTACCATTTTCTCCTGCTAGTACAATAGTATTATAAATGGAACCGTCTGGCTTAGTAAAATCAAGCTCCAGATTTCCCAGAACATTGTGATTATTCCACTTAATCTTTCTAATCATTTTCTTACTCCTTGTAGTTCAATGCCAGCGCCAGGAAAATTGTATGGCAGTATACAATTTTGCTCATTATCGCTTATCTGAGCAAAGATACTTTCTTGTAAACATACAGCGCTTCTAAACTGAATGAAATGAAAGCTTGATACTTCAGAAATAAATGAGCTATTGATTCTAATTATTTCCATTTTACCACAATCTTCTTTCCGTCATCTGCCATAATATTACTAATTTCACTCATAACTATTGAATGAAGAAAGTCTTTATCACAAACTTTGCACAAACGAGAAAACCAACTATACGTCTGTTCATATTCTTCGATTTCAAGCGCTATTGCTTTTAAGCCCTCAGCGGCTTGTCGAAGCTTCTGTTGTTTGATTTTAAGCTCATCAAGATCTATTTCACCCAAGACTCACCGCTCATAGTACATGTCCAGATTTTCTACAATTGTGCGCTGAATTTCAATTTGTGCATCAAATTTCGCTTTTAGCCATACCATTTCTTAATCATACTGCAAGCTAGAGATAAACTGCCCTTGTGTGTATTTACAGCTGCTGAAAGAGAACTTTTTTATAAAGCCGGAATCCCCTTATTTTTTAAGGTTTTCCAGATTTTACATTCCTACTCTACCATAATCGCATTCGGATAAATCCGCTCCATCCTCTCATCCTCAAAATGCTCATCAATCCATACCTGCCATCCACTCTCTGCCGCAGCGCCCTCTTGACGCTGGCCGTACCGCAGAAGCGCCATACAGGAAACCACGATATTACAGCACATGAACAGAAGCAATACCCATGTAAACACCTTCCCGAATATAACCGGAATTTTTTCAATCTGATTCGAGATAAAGGGGTAACAGCATTTGAACCAGACGACCGCTGCAATTCCCCAGAAAAAACAGTACAGAAGGTTAATCCTTCCGCCAAGATTGAACGGAATCTCACTGTAATCCCAAAAAACCGTGCCGAATACCATTTCTGTAAAAACGCTGCAGAAGTACTCATAAGCGCCTCCGAGAAATGTACCGACTAAAAACAAAAATCCATCTGAACGATTTCTATATTTATAAAGCATAGCTGTCACCAACGCGATGGCAAGTCCCCAGACAATGCTGAACGGCCCCCAGATCACGCTGCTCCTGCTCATCCACACTCCTGCTGTGACCCGGCAGAAAATGGTCTCTGTGATATCTCCAAGAAATGCTCCCACGAAAAACAGCAAGACCACTTTATAAAAACCGCAGCCTTCTGCAAAAGTCCCAAATGCCTCTTCCAGTTCTAACTGCTCTACAACATGATAGGCATCGTGGATTCGCCTTTCCACATGCCCGGAAATCCATTTGCCAAGGCGGGCAGCGACATTTTCAAATTGATTGTCCGCAGCCTCCCAGCGGTCCAAGCGTCCGCTCTTTCCCGTGATCAATATGTAGGATGCCATGGCATCTACGAACAGGGCAATCAATAGTATCCATACAAGAACTTTCTGAAGAAGTCCCGGCAGAATACCGTATACTCTGACAAGGAGCAGATTCCCCCATTTCACACAGAGAAACCCAAGCGCCCCCCAGAGCAGTGCCATCGGAAGACAGATATACCCGTCCAGGTTCCAACGTTTCTTAGAATAATCCCACCATCTCTCATGGTAATATTTTTCAATCAGATGTCCCGCAATCCATTCCAGCGAAACCGCATAAATCATGCTTCCTAAAAACAGCCAGAGGCCGGTCACCTCATGGAGACCGATACTCATAAGAACCGCCGCCGTACCATAGATGATACAGAATGGTCCGTTGATCATACCTCTGTTGACAAATTTCTTTTGCTTTACTACTGCGGTAACCGTTTCCAAAACCCATCCCAAAAAAGAATATGTCAGAAACAGCCAGAGCAGTTCATATCCTGTGTACTGCATAATACCCCTCCCAAGCAATCTTCAAATGAACGGATAACCGGAAACGGCATTTCCTGTTCCGGTTCTTTTCCCATAGTGTACCAGATTCCCTGCAGACCGGCCGCAATCGCGCCATTCACATCCTTTTTCAGATTATCTCCGATAAATGCACATTCCCCGGCCAAACATCCGGCCTTTTCCACACAGAGGCCGAAAAACTTCGGATGCGGCTTTTCCGCCCCTGCCTCCTCGCTCGTCACCACATTGTCAATATAAGGGGACAAGCCAAGTACTTCCAGTTTCCGATACTGAATATACGCCGTCATATCCGTACCAATTCCAATCCGAATCTGTCTCTCATGTAAACTTCGGAACAACTCTACAATCCCTGGAAACGGCTTTGTATGTGCAAGCACAGTGTCCCAGTATTCACAGCACAAAGCCTTTGCATGAGGGAAAACAGGCTGTTCCAATAGTTCCATCATACATTGGAATCTAAGCAGCCGGTTATGGATTGCAGCCGTATCAGCCCCTACCCGTCCTTCTGCCATATTCCACGCTTTTTGATAGTATTCCTGAAATTTAAGCTCCTCCAATCCGAAGGAACGCCTGCAATATTCCCTGACTGCCTCCATTCCATATAAATTCGCATTGTCAAAATCATATAGTGTGTTATCAATGTCAAAAATCACTGCTTTTAGCATTTGTGGTATCTCCATTCTCTATCAGCAGATAAATCTTCCGCAATTTATCCACCCCATTTTCAATAGAAGCCTCGTGCAGCGGATAATATTTCGCATGCAATTCTTCTGGTTTGATTTTTTCTACAATTTCACGGGAAAATATATTATATTTCCACTGCATATACGTATAGATATCCGCCATCCACTCAAAGACAAATTCATCATACTGTTCGCTGACATCGGTTGTCACGTCCGCCCGAATGCCAAGTTCTCCTAAAATCTGTTTCGGAGTTTTATTCAAGTACAGAGGATTTCCCATGTCCATATTTTTTCGATATGTGCATTTCATATAATCCGTGATCACTCGAAAAACATCGGGACAATTTCTGACAATCAGCTTAAACAAATATCTGGTTTTCTGAATCATATCATCCAAATAGCACACATCATATGCAGGCTCATTCATAAAAATCCCCTTCTTTCTGATAAAGCAACTTATTTTGCAGTGCATATTGTGCCGTTACACCTGTGACCTGATATCCTTCCAACAAAACAGCTTTCATCCTTTTTGACAGGAATCTGCCGACTTCCCGCCTGGCATACAAATCTGCACCCCTATATTCTGGCTTTGAATCTACTTCATAAGAATTTATCCATTGAATCTGTTCAAAAGCTTTTGCTGATTTTAAAAATATCTGATTTCCCAATGAACCTTTATAGAATAGACGTTTCACTTCAGAGATATTTAATTGATTCAACAAAAATGCCTCTATAACCTGGGTATAACTGTCATCTGCCCGGTAACCCATGATAATATCGCATCGACTTGTATCTTGTTTGTATAGTTCTGCAAGTTTTTCCGCTACAATTCCTGCCGCTTCATGATTGATTCCCCGATTCGACACAACCTCTGCAATCCACGCAAGTACTCCATAATCATTTAAATCCAAAACATTTAATCCATTCAAATTTAATTCATATCTATTTACTATAGAATGCTTTAAACTTCCATTTAATGCAGCCCAGCTTCCTGCACTGTTTTCATCTTCCGTAACATAAAACCCGTTTCCATAATCGTTATCTGGTTTTCCCCCAAGATATACCGGAACTTTTACTATATGATCCGAACCATGAAATACATTCACTATCCCGCTGCCCCTTTCCAAAGTACTTTTCCTTATCAGATGTTTTTATCTTAGCACACAGCAAGTATTATTTCAAGAAATCAGTACTTTATTGGCTTGGATACCATGCAGCGAAGTGCACGGCCCCGTAAACAATAACAAGAAACCTTCTCCACAGTAAAATATCCAAAAGGAAAAGACGCCCATCCCAGAGCGTCTTTCCTTTTGACTATAAATACTGTTTCATGTTTTGAAGTACTACCTGATATCCATTTGCATACATATGTACGCCTTCCACTGTAAATTCTTTTTTCAGCATTCCCCGCTCGTCGCAGAGCCCGGCATTGACATCTATATAATGATATCCCATCTTTTCTGCCAGCTTCTTCACCGCTTCATTTGCCACCGGGAGGTTCTGATTGTTACGGTTCACAAACATCGTTTTCGCCCACTCATCCTCTGGCACCTTATCAGTCTCATTGACCGGATAATATGCCATCATATAAACTTCTGTCTTGGGCAGCCGCTCTTGGATCTGCATTAAAATCTTTTCATAATTCACCAGCATATCCTTTAAAACCTCTTCAAAAGAGCGGGAGGCATCGCCGATATCATTGGTTCCGATATTAATGAAAATCTTTGACGGCTCTGTTCCAAATACCTGCTCTTCCATATTAGCCAGCATATCTGTTGTTGTAAATCCGCCTACTCCCCGGTTGTAGATCACCTGGTTCATCCCCTCGTTCATCAGCAGTTCGTTGATTGGAAAATGTTCCATCAAAGAAGAACCTGTAAACAGAATTTCTCCTTTCTTTGCTGCCTGATTCAAAATCCGGTACTTGTCAATCTTCTGCTGCTGTTCATTCTTCATGAATCCTTGAATTACATCCATTGCTTTTGTCTCCTTTACATTTGAATGATTTTTTTATATAATTTTTAGGAAAAGCGCACAAACATGCGTATAAGCCATCGAAACTTTAGTCCAACTTGTATAAGTGCAAGTGTTCATTTATTGTGAGGTATCTATGGAACTGTTACAATTAAAATATTTTCGCGAAGTTGCCCGTACACAGCAGCTTTCCAAAACTGCACAAAAACTGCATATTGCCCAGCCCTCTCTGAGCCAGTCTCTGAAACGTCTGGAGAGCGAACTTGGATTTCCACTGTTCGACCGACAAGGGAAAGGACTATGTCTGAATCCTGCGGGTACTATTTTTCTCAAATATGTGGAGGAAATCTTCACTGCCCTTGACAATGCAAAGCTGGAGCTGGAAGCCCTTCAATATCAGGAAAATAAAACAGTTTCCCTCTATGTTGGTTCTGCCTCTATGCTTCTTCCGGCCCTGGTAAAACGAATTCAGGAAGCAGACCCTGATATCCGCCTGCAGATTACACAACAGCCGCCCACCCTGGAAGAACCTGCTCCCACATTGGCTTTGACCTCCGTACACACTCGTCTGCCTGAAAATGATGGCCGGATGTTTCTAATGCAGGAACCGATTAAAACAGTCCTTCCTTCCAGTCACAGGCTGGCCCCCTTACCCGTCCTGACCTTAGAAGAAATCCGGAAGGAATCATTCCTGGAATTGATTCCGAGTGCAAACCTGACCTCTATTGTACATCATTTTTGCGGGCGTTATCAATTTACTCCTAATGTGACTACCGTTGTGGACACCCCAGCCGTCATGCGCGACCTGCTTCTGCTTGGCTATGGAATTGCTTTTATTCCGGAATATACATGGCATGATTTTTTAACCACTTCCATGACTCTCAAAGGAATTTGCGGAGTACCTATGGAACGTTTTTTGATGCTGTCGTGGAATCCATCCTGTTTCCAGACATCTGCCGCCCGTTCATGCCGCGATATCATTGTCCAATATTTTAGAGAATATAGTTCGCAATTCCCAGAATCAGCGGGAGTGTAATAATGCACAGCAGCGTGCTCAAGCAGACCTCTTTTACCGCCTGCATGTAGTCCTGCTGATACAACTGGGCAAATATCGCAACATTGGAGCCGACCGGCGCCGAGGCCGCAATCAGAATCGTCAGCTTCATCATATGATATTTTTCAGGAAATAAAAACATCAATGCGATTGTCAGCACCGGGATAATGACAAGACGTACCAGTGTGCAGCGATAAACCTCGCGCCCGGCAAACAAGGTGCGAAGGGGCACCTGCCCTAAATAGACTCCCAGCACGATCATCGCAAGAGGACCGTTCATAGCCGCAATGGTCCCGACTACATTCTGCATGGTTTCCGGCAGTGATATGGGCAGCAGGAACAATGCGATTCCCGCCAGAAAGCTGATGATGATCGGATTCGTCCTAAGCCGCTTCACGGAGACAAGAGATTTGTCTCCTGTAATGGTTACCAGACCATACGTCCATTGCAGAATATTGAGCAATGCTACGAAGGAGGATACATAAAATACCGCCTCCTCTCCAAGCGTCATCTGTACCAAGGGAATTCCGATAAACCCGGCATTAGAAAAGGCTGCTCCGAACCGTTCAATTCCCTGTTCCTTTGAAAATGCGATACGCGCTATTATAATCGCCAAAATCAAGGATAACAGTGCTGCCAGAAATGATACTGCCAAACCTTCTAAACGCTCCATAGAAAATTCTGCCAGATAAGATTTTAAGATTGCCACCGGCATGACAATATACAACAGTATTCTGCCGATATCCGCGCTTCCCTGTGTACTGACCAGCTTCTTTTTATATAGGAAATATCCGATAATCAAATATACAAACATCACCAGATTCTGCTTTAATAATAAGACTATAATTTCCATATATAGATGCCTCCGTTTTCCTTGTTTTGTTGTTGATTAATATTGTAGCATATACGATATCTCATGAAAAATATTTATTTTCCTATGTATTCATAGTCTCTATCATATGAACATGTTTTTACCTCACCCTATTTTTTCTTACAATACTTTACACCACTGATGCCAAAGATGATATCCTATATTTTTACTCTTGCAAAAACACGGTAGTCTGGGATATAATTTAAAAGTATGTCCAAAGGGCTGCAGCCATGGAATCATATTCCGAATGCTTATTGACTTTTCAGAAAAAAGGAGAAATTATGCCATACTATATAACCTATGGTGAATTTCAATTTCACCTGCAAGACTACTATAAACGAACAGGAAGCCGGATGCAGTTTCCTGAAATGACAGATTACCTTTTTCGCAAAGGGCTTTTGTCCGAAACTCCGCCCCATGAACTCCCTCCAAACAAGATGATTGGAGATATGTCGGATAAAGAATTTGACGAGACAGTCAATTCCTTTGTCCTTACTTTGACACCGCATTACTCTATCTCCCCGGAAGTCCCGGAACAAGCTATCATTCCCCTTGCGAGGGACGTATTCATCATCCGTCATCCCCGCTACACGCGTCCCTATAAACATACGCATAACTACTTTGAGATTAATTTTGTTGCTTCCGGGGAATGCCGCTTGTCTTTTGAAAATGAAGAGCGGACCATGAAAGCCGGAGAACTGTGCATCATTGCTCCTGCATCCATGCATGATGTAATCATCAATGACGATGATTCTTTTGTATTCACGATCATGATACGGAAAAGTACCTTCAACACGACTTTTTTCTCTTTAATGTCGCAAAAAAATCTGCTCTCCTACTTCTTCCGTACCATTTTACAGGGTGATGCTCATTCCAACTACCTGCTGTTTTACTCTGATGAAATCCATTGGCAGAAAAATATCATGCGAAATGCGATGGCCGAATGCTATAAGCAGGATTCGTTCAGTAATAATAATGCAATCAACTGGATTCACCTGTTCTTTACCCATTTATTGCGGGATTATAGTAAAACGGTCCAGTTCTACAACTACCAGCTTGGAACTGACTTTTCACTGATTCTTCAGTACATACAGCACAATTATCAAACACTGACACTGGCATCGCTGGCAGAATTTTTCCACTACAGCGAACCCCATCTCAGCACTCTGATCAAACAGAATACGGGATGTGGTTTTACGGCTCTGATCAAGCAGCTCCGTATGGCGGATGCAATATCTTATCTGGTCAATACAAAGATGAAAATCAGCGAGATTGCAGAATGTGTCGGTTACAATTCGGCAGATCATTTTTCACGGATATTCCGCTCTGAATATAAGATGTCACCACAGGAATATCGGAAAAAGCACCAGAATGCGGAAGATCTGTTCCAGCCTCTAGTACAAACAGAATAATAAGTAAATTTGAATAGACGAAGTTTTCTGTATCAACAAAAAGAGCAGGCGCATAAAACCTGCTCTTTTTTATGATTCTCACTGCCTGGAAGGCACAGTAACATATTGATATCTTTCTCGATACTTAAAAAACATCCCCGCCGACAGGACCAAAGCCATCAATTCCGCCACAGGCGTGGCCAGCCAGATTCCATTGATTCCCCAAATTGCCGGAAGCACCAGCATGGTAATCAGCATAAACACGAAAGACCGGGAAAATGCGAGCACCGCCGAAACTACTCCGTTGGACAGTGCGGTAAACATTCCGCTGGCAAAAATATTAAACCCAATGAAGAACAGAGCAATCGTACAAATCCTGTTTCCAGTGACAGCCAGGTCATACACCGGGTTGTCCGGGCGGGCAAACACAGATACCAGCGTTTTCGTGAGGGTAAAGGATGCTGCCACCGACAGGATAGAGATACCTGTGATGACCTTCAGACTCATTAGAATCAGCTTTCTCAGCTTTTCGTGGTTCTTTTCTCCGTAATAGAAACTAATCATAGGAGCCACCCCATAGGAATACCCTGTGTACAAGGAGCTGACAAACATCAGAACATACATGATAATGGTAACCGCGGCCACACCGTCTTCCCCTGCATATTTTAACATCGTCCAGTTAAACATCATCGTAATAATTCCGGTCACAAGAGCTGTCGCCATCTCAGAACATCCGTTAGTCGCTGCACTGGCCAGGACTTTGAAGCGCAGGACCGGCTTTTGAAAATGCAGCAGACTTTTTTTCTGGCTGAACAAGAATACCCCCACAATCGCTGTCACAGAATATCCCATTCCCGTTGCAACAGCCGCACCACTGATTCCCATATCAAGACCCGCGATAAATACATAATCCAACACCATATTCAACACGCCCCCTGTCACGGAGCAGATGAGAGAGAGGGCGGCTTTCTCACTGGCAATCATATAGAGCGTAAAATTATTCATCAGCAAAATAGGCACTGTGAACAGCAGATAACGGCTTAAATATTCCACACAATAACCAGCTACATCCGCAGACAGATTCATACCTGCAAAAATAGAATCCATCATCAGATATCCGAGGCCGCACATGACAAATCCGACCACCACATTTACCAGAATCAGAAAAGTAAAATCTTCTCTCGCTTCTTCATGTTTTTGTTCCCCCATTTTTTTCATGATCACCGCACTGCCACCGGTGGCAAGCATGGTGGAAATTGCCGTGACAATCTGGATGACAGGCGCTGTCAGGTTGATTGCAGACAGCGCCTTCGTTCCAATCAGGTTGGACACAAATAAGCCGTCAACCATCGTATAAAAAGACATAAATACAGTCATTGCTATAGTGGGAACTGCAAATTTTAAAATATGTTTCAACGTGACTGGCTTTTCATATACCGTTTGTTTCTCCATTGTTTTTCTCCTCCCTTTTGTAACCACTTGCGAAGCAAGTGATTGCCTGCTTGCCCGCCATCTGCGAAGC
>CANOBT010000197.1 GCA_947564305.1 uncultured Lachnospiraceae bacterium
CTGCTTTCAGTGCCATAGCATCTGTTGTTGTCTCTATTCTGTGACGCGCCACTATGAATTACTAACAGCCGATTTCACTTCATTATTAAAAAATGAGCTGTATGAAATGAGAAAATGCTGCACAAAAAAGGCAATAGTAAAATGTACAACTGATATTTCTACGGAGTTTTCTTTGGAAAATCTTATGAAGCAGTCGTGTTGTGCTAAAGATGCCTTACAAGAAAAGGATATCTTTTCAGTTCCTTTAGACAAGTCTTTATCAGATATCCTTTATGCATTCCTACAACCGGACAGCAAATCACAATTACAAGCATTGTCAAATGTCTATCAACACGTCTCATCTGGTGATGCTTATGAACTGCAACGTGAAAATTTCCAACATGATAGGGCAAAGGCTATTTTTGAATACTTTTATGAATGTACTTAATGGCCTTCCAAAAAAATTTTTACTAAAAGTCTTGCTTTTTAACTGTTAAATTTCTAAAATTCATTGTAAATTTTTTTTAGAGGGACTTTTTCTCTTATCGCTATTGCCATAACAAAAAATCTGCCTTTAGATACTGTAATAGCTTTTAATACTTACTTATCTAAAGACAGATTTTTATTTTTGTTGTAAGACTCTGCCTATATTTAATCCATATGAAATATATTTAATTCATCAGTTTACATCTACAGAATCGCTATCCCCCTCTATTTCATCTAATTCTGTCAGATTAACGCGCGTGTAATTTTCCCCAACCTTCTCCTATAAATATACAAGCAATCCGACAGAAAATCCACACTCTCCATCTTCATTGATTCCAACGTCCCCATTTCCTCACGAATCTCCTCCAGACTGATTCCCTTTCCCACAGGAATCACTTCTACCGCATCCACAGCTAACGGAACAATATACAAATCCGCCTGCAGCATTTCCGCCAGTCCTTTTATTACATCCATATGCAGAAGAACCTCAGCTCCATAGATAAATTTAGGCGCTGACAAGATATATTGCTGCTTCAATTTTTCTATTTCCTCGAAATCCAGAGATTCTTCTAAGCCTTTTTCCAAATCCTGCATCAGAGTATCATCCGTCTCATGGATTCCCTGTCTCCTGTCATTCAAGAGGGCCATCATTCGTAAATCATATGCATTGACAACATTTGGAACCACATCCTTCTGCAGATTATGTAATGCCGCGTCTTCCAGTTCCTGCAGAGAA
This sequence comes from uncultured Lachnospiraceae bacterium, assembly GCA_947564305.1. The sequence goes on from CANOBT010000197.1 coordinate 1,202, forward strand.
ATCCCCCACAGTTCAAACAGCGGCATCCTGACCGTCATACAGCCATTCATACTATTCTGCAGGGGAATTTCTATATAATAGGTCACTGCCAAATCCAAAAATTTCTTATGGGGAACCTCGGACAGAAACTTCTTATTTTTCTTGTAATTCACAAGCCTTGGGTATATCTGTGACTGGATATCCGTCCAGTCCAGACTTTTGATTCCTCCGTTTCCCTGTTCGATTGATTCAACGGCCTTTAATACCTTTTTGACATCCGCAGCAATCCGGTCTATGCGCACCCCTTCACAAGCCCTGTGAAAGAAGGGTTCCAGATAAATGACGGGACTCCTGTATTTTGACGGATAGATGATACAGATTCCAGAAAGCAAATCCCCATTCTCCTTTATCATTTCTACATCTTCTGTCCATGCGCCCGTTAGCATGCCCATCAGCAGTTTTTCCACCACGATATCTTTAAATGTCTGATAATCCATACTACATATCCTCGTCTGACAGAATCTTATACAGTTGTGCTAAACATCCCACAAGGGACAATATTTTTCTCATATCCATTCATTTTTTCTCCTATACGTTTATATTTGCTGTGTTTCGCTTATTCCATCCTCCCATCAAGCTTTTAATGTGTCACAATCGAACCGCTTAAAGCTCTGATATAATCAAAAGATTTCTATCCTGCCGATGTCTTTCCTAAAATAATAGACACTATCGGAAAGCCTGTCTTTAACCTCCACCTCTTCCTGATTGACAGAATCCACTGTTTCCCTTAACATTTCCACAGACAAAATTCCTTTATCTGGAATCAGGATAAGTTCATGGAGAGAACAGGGCAGGATAAACAGGCTGTATCCCACTTTCTCAGCGAATTCCTGCAGTAATTCTGTGCGGAGCATCCCAACAGCCCCACAATACTTGCTGCTGTTTGTCATCACATATTGGAATCCCAGACCTTCTTCTATCAGGGTATCTCCTGAATCATCCTCCTCTGGTCCCAACCCGTTTTCTTTTTCAAGCGGTTCCTCTTCTGACGTACAGTATTCCGGTAATGCGTCCTTGTCTTCTATAGAAAGCATTCCTAATATTCCTGAAGCCATCTCTCTAAAATCCTGAATAACAAACGTTTCATTCCTCAGATTACGAAAAGCAGTATCCCACAATTCCTTTTCATCTACATCCCATAATTTCACGATATCCCTGCCCACACGAACCGTGGCACTCCCATCGGGAGTCTCAAATACCTTCACCTGCAGAATGACTGCTAAATCCAAAAACTCTCGGTGCGGTATATCTCTCAGCAGTGCTTCATTCCACTGTTTATGAATCAGGACTGGCATAATCTCAGCTTTTACTTCCTCCTTAAGCTCCTTCCACGGTCTGAAAATCCTGCCTGCCGGAAACGTGTCTGCATTTACGAACAGGTCAGATGTACCTGCAGACATAACCGCCTGGTTCGTTGCTTCACGTAAATAAAGTTGTTCTATCATTTCGATACATGCCTCAAAACCGCCTTCGTCTCCCTGTTGTTGATATAATTCGTATAAATCCTTTACGTGGGCAGCCGGCGTCAATTTCCCACCGCCAGATAAAGTGAGTGCCTCAACCTCTATCCCGTTTACTTTCCTGAACTTCTCATATTTTAGTTCTATAGTACTTCCCATTTTCTCCTGTATTTTTTTCAACAGCATATGCTTAAATTCCTCATATTCCATCACATTTCCTCCTTGTTTAGTATCCGCTAATTTTTATGCGGCATCCTTTGTCTTTGTATGTTTCAGCCCGTTCAGCGCCCTTGTGTAGATATCTGCAGTCATTTGCTCTACACTTGTTATATGGTATCTGGACAGCACCGTTTCTATGGAAACTCCGGTACGTTCCAATTCCTTCTCAAGCAGTGCGGCTTGTACGTCGGTTGTCTTTTGTGCCGCACTTTGTCTGGTATTCTGCACGCGATTTTGTTCTGATTTTTGTGTTCGATTCTGACCTGATTTCGGTTCTGTTTCTTGCTCCGCTCCTTGTGTTCGATTGTGACCTGATTTCAGTTCTCTCTTTTGCTCCGGTTTTTGTGCCGCTCTTTGTGTTCGATTCTGACCTGATTTTGAATCTGCCCTTTGTTCTGGCTTTTGTTTCAATTCAAATACGCTGCATCCATTTTGATTGATAATCACAAGGGCAGAGATTTCCCGGTGCAGGTTATAGCCTATGGACTGGACTGAAAAACGGTCAGACGTCACATAACGGTCTCCTTTCTTCTGGATACTGGCTTTCCCCGCGGGAATCCAGATAAACGGCGCTGTATATAATTCCCGACCAATCCCCCAGTTGAAACAAGCCCGCTTAAAGGAATCCGAAGCCTGACCCTTTTCCTTCTCCGAATAACTGGTAGTCCCGACATCCTGCTTTGCAATCCACTGTCCTTTCTCTGCATCCCAGATTTCCACGGTACAGTACAGATTGCCTTCAATACACTGGTGATTTCGTTTCCAACCGAACGGGGTAAATGTTTCATCCAGAATCCGTTGGTCTACGCGTGCATCCTTGAACAGGAGAAGCACTAATCCTTTTTCATTGATTGTGGATACCCGGCACTCAATTTCATCCGCCCGCAACAGACGGATGAAATCGCTTTCCTTTTCAGAATCTACGGCATAGGAATCAGATATCTCACTGCCGTTATCAACAGTATGTATACTAGATAACCCATTTCCAGTACCTATAGCATTCGTACCAGATATCCCGCCACCGCTATTTATGCTATCTGCATTAGATATCTGCTTATCAGGCGCACTTCCTCTGATGGCTCCGGCTCTTTTTGCCAGTTCTTCCTTCACATCCGATTTTGCCATGCATTTGCACCTCCTAATCCTTCAATAAAATTTTGATTGCCCAGTATAAGAACCTTTCTTTCCACTTCATCTTCTTATGCCGCTTTTACCATGAATCTCCGGCTTCGGATAATCTTCTGGTACTGTGCATAGATTTCCGGCTGTTCTTCTTTTAAGCGGGGTTCATCTATCCGGCTGCTTGATACCTGTTTCCATAAAACCCTGTAGGATTCATTTTCTGCCTGTTCCGCCTCGCCAAGATAGATTTTCAGTTCCTGCTCAATCTTCTTTTTCTCCGCATCCATCCGCTCGATATCATCCTTCAATTCCTGACGGCGTTGTAATTTCTCGTCAAATCCATCCAGTGGAATGGTTTCTGCTATAGATTTCTTGAAATATTCTGCAATCACACTGTCTGCAAGTTTGGAACCATCTGGCTCCGGGAGGATTCTTTTCTGTACGTGGTCCTCCCAGAAATCCTGTTCAATCCGGATTAAATCGGAAAGCATCTCTTCATCACGCTCTAACCGGTAATATTTAAACTCCCGTCCATAAATGAGCACGGCGATATACCATGCATCCGCATTGCAGACGGACATATAATGGTAGCATTGTATCTGGTAGGAGAGGGGAATCTTTCCGTCCTTCCAATGTTCCGCCATAAAAGGGCTTGCAGTCTTGCATTCCAGTCCTGCATTTTCCCCCACCACCATCCGGTCTACGTCGGCAAGCATGAAGGGGTGGTCTTCACTGTAAAACATGCTGTTTGCCCGGCGTACCTTCTTGCCTGTAGCCTCCATAAAACGGCGGGCAACATAATCCTCAAATTCCCTTCCCTGACGCATAGCTTCATTATCAATCTCCTCTATTGCATCTGAAATCTTGTCGTTGTACACCTGCATGGCTGTCCGGTAAGGATTCAAGCCGCATATGGCTCCCGCGTCACTCCCTCCAATCCCTCTTTTTCTGTATTTCAGCCATTCTTTTTTGTCCAGATTCAGTGTAGATACCAATTTTTTCATGCTGTCTGTTCCATCCTTTCTGTCTGATGATTCTTTCTAAAAGTTTCCAGTTCCTTGTTTACACAACCCTTCATTTCCTCCATATAAGAATCCGTATATTTTAGCCATCTGTCATAGAGGGAATGCAGAAGGCCCGGGACTGTGATAGCCGCTGTCAGTATTTCTTCTTCCATTGCCGCGCACATTTCTATCAGCAGTTCATAAAGGTTTATCATGCTGTCAATCTGGTAGGCGGCGCTGTAGATATCCTCCTTCTCCTTCTGCAGGATGCCGTACTTGAACGCATTGAGTTCCGTCCCAATCTTCCAACAAAAAATCTCCTCCAATTCCTCATGCCGCAACTTCATCCCCCCTATGCCGCACACACCATCTGGTAGGCTTTGTCTATCATGGGGTTCCCTTCTACAGTCTTGGCAAACAAATTTTCCTTATGATTTGCCGTTTTTCTCAGGGGAGCCGAGTGGGTAGCAAAATCAGACACCGCATTGATGAAACGGTATGCATTTTTCCCCACCTGCTGTAAATCCGGTGCATCAAAATACCGTATCTTCATATCCTCCCGGAGCTTCCGGGTATTTTTCGTCTGCTGAGGAGTAGAATTGTCTTCCATAGGTAAAAGAATTTCAATATAATCCATCACCTGGCGGTCCGTCATTTTCTTCATACGGAGGGTTTCAAACTCCTGTCCTAATTCCTGCATGTATTTTTCTGCCATGAAAAGTGTATCCCTTGCCTCCTGCATCTTTTCCTGGATATCCCCGGTGTGTATCATAGACCAACAGCGTTTTGCCCGCGCCAGTGCCAGATTCAGGGTGTTCTGGCACACTACGCGGATAGGAGTCAGCGCTACTTTGATTGCGCCGGAACCGTCATGGGTGTTAGAAAATAACAGGTAGGGGCTGATATGTTCCCCGGAAATAATGTACTCCCGCGGCATATGAGCCAATAACCAGACTTTTTTTCCACCCTGCAGACTTCCGGCAGTCTCATACCGGACCCCTTCGCCCAATAACTCGTCCGTAAAGGCAAAGGCTTCGTTGTTCTGGATGACCTTGTAGCGGTTGGTTACCACACCAAGAGGCTTCCTGTCAGAATCACGGATGTTGATCTTGTAGCCCTCAATCATTTCATTGGTTGCTGTGAATATGGGTTCCTGCAGTACCTGCCAGTTTAAGCCTGCCAGAGTCAGTGCATCATTGGATGTGGGGGCCTCCTTTACCTTCGTTCCCAAACCATGCCACGGGGCTTCCCTTACATAAAACATGCTCTCTACATTTGCTGCCATAATCTAATTCCTCTCTTTCTTTTGTTTTTGAATCAATGCTGCGGAGTTGCAAAATAAGAGATAAGCGCTGCGCCTAATCATCATCCAATACCTCTTCGAGGACTACAGCCGCAACATTTAACAGTGCCAGTAGAATCCTTCCCATCTAATTCCTCCTTTCCCGGCACATAGAAACAGGCAGAATCCAGTGGTTGGATTCTGCCCGGTGTGTAGTGTGATATTTTTGGTATCACTATTATAATATACAACTGTAATCTCATGTTTTTTCAGGGGATCGGATTGGATGAGGGGACACAAAATGGTTCAAATCGAACTTCTTCCATCTGCTAATATATATTTATCCGACCATCACTTAATTATAGCTCTGCCCCTACATCGGTTCATACCATGACGCAAACTCTCCCGCTCCTTCCAGACTAATCCCACCGTCATTAAAGTATCTAAAATAATAATCTACACCTTCAATGTTCACAGATACCAGGTACTGCCAGACATCCTTATGTAATGCATATTCCGCTGAAAATGAATAAGTACAGTACTTATTTGTCAATGGATTACTGCCATAATACCCAATCGCAATAAATTCTCCGGAAGATGTAAACTCAACCGAAAGCTGCGAATCTATCTTATGAAATCTTCTCCCAACAACAGCATTATATGCGTTGTCTATGGCAGCCTGTTTTTCTGCGTCCTGTGCTGCTACACCGTTAATCTCATCTTCTATTCGCTTAATCAGCTCGACATTCTTTTTCTCAAAATCATTAAACACTGCATCTGCATTAAACTGTTCCGCCGATACGGTTCCTGAATACCACGGCATACTGTTGAAATGCTGCTGCAGCCCGTCATCCTGAAAAATATATCCATACCTTGCAAATATTTCATTACGCCCAATGAACAGCCTGTCAGCCTCTACACTTCTTACTTCTTCCTCCGAGAGATAACGGCTGTTACTCTCTGGAAAAATATACTGCGCCTGCAGCTCATTCTGCTTTGCCTGCCTGTAACTTGCCGCTTCATCCTCAGAAAGAATACGGAAACTGATGCTTGCAACCTTGTTCTCATTCAATGTACAATCTACGTTTCTCTTTGCATCCAGATTCATGAACTGTATGCTCTCCCCTGAATCTACAACTTCCGGGTAAGCATCTTTCATCTTATCTGCAGCATCTTCTTTTGACATTCCTGTGCGGATTCCATGAAATGACGGAGTCTCGCTCGCACTGCTCTGGATGATGATGCTTACAAGATTTCCATCCTGATATGCAGCCTGTACACCGCCATCCAATCCCATGTATGCCGGGTTTCCATCTGACTTTTCCAGTCCCATTTCTACCGCATGATTTTCCGGCTGACCTAATAATATTTCTAAATCATACCCTGAGAAATCAGAATCCTCTGCCGCTTCTTTCTTCGGCTCTGCTTCCTTTACATCCTTTACTCCCTTTTTAGACAGGATACCTATGTATGCAGCAAGTCCCAGTACTGCAGTCAGAAGTATGAGTATCACCCAAAACCACCAGTTTTGATACACTGCTTTTTTCGCACTTTGGTCTTTCTTTCCCGCCCCTGTCGTTGCTCCGCAGTTAGGGCATCTCTTCCAACTGCTTTCTAAAGGTTCTCCACATTTTTTACAATTCACTTTCCTCTTCTCCTGCTCATAGCCCCTGCCGTAAATGCTGCTATCGCAGCAATCATCCAAAATGCTAAATCTACATTATCTCCTGTCTTTGGAGAAAATAGATTCGTATTTGACTGATTTGTATCTGCCTTGTCCCCATCTGGTTGTTTCGTATCCGGCTTGCTTACATCCGGATTACTTGTATCAGGTTTGCTTATATCCGGATTGTTCGTATTCGGCTTGTTTACATCTGTCTTATCAGTATCCGTTTGATTTGTACCTGTCTGATTTACATTCGGTTTACTGGTGTTACCCGATGATTTTTGGACCGCTACTACAAAGGTAGAGAACTTATCAACCGTAATCGTAACTGTACCGTCTGTATTTACAGTCAGACCGTTATGTGTTATCACCTGCGAGTTATTATGCAGTTGATAAACGACTGCATTTTGTCCGGCCAAAGATGCATTCACTTTGAACGTTAATTTTATTTTACCAAAGTTATCCGTAATGTCTGTGACTTTTTGCCCATCTGAATACAAGGTCATCAGTATTTCATAAGAAGCGACAATGGAATAACCATGTTTTCCTGCTTCCTGTGTCAGTTTCTCAAGGTCTTCCTTGGAAGGTGTACCTTGCGACAGGATAATTTCAAAATTGGCACTAATATTTATATTATTTTCCTTGCAGATATTTTCTATATCAACCTTACCTGTATCCACAGTAACGTCTTTTCCGGTTTGGTCGTCAATATTTCCTTGTTTTAATGCGACATTAACAGTCATAGGCGTATCTTCTGCCGGATTTTTAGTGTCATAATTATATACCAGTTCTGTTGGCATATTGCTGCCAGAAAAAGTCACGATTCCATCTGCTGATAGTGTAGCCCCAGTAGTCGCAAGGGTTATTCTGCTAAGATTTTCTTTTCCTACAATATCAGCCAGATTTAAAGTCCATTTACCATTGGTCGTAGCAATATTAGTAGTGATACCTTGCGGGATTACGTGTGCACCACCCTTAAATACAACTCCTGGACCATCACCTCTTATCCGCATATTCTTATTGCAAGACAAATCCAAATTCGTTAAATGATTATATTTACATCTTAGTTCAATTAAACTTGTGTTCTTACTTACATCTAATTCTGTTAGTTGATTATTAATACAATATAACGTTTTTAAATTCGGACTCTGACTTACATCTAAAACTGCTAGTTGATTACTAGCACAAGATAATTCACTCAACTCCGAATTATTGCTTACATTCAATTCAGTTAGTTGATTCTCTGTACACCCTAATATGCTCAAAACCAAATTATTACTTACATCTAACGATTTTATTTTATTCCCATTACAGTGAAGAACAGTTAAATTTGGATTATTACTTACATCTAATGTTGATATTTGATTATAAGAACACTGCAAGTTAATTAAATTGGGATTTTTGCTTACATCTAAAGTTGTAAGCTGATTACTCCCACTATGCAATTCAGTTAAGTGTGAATTTTTACTTATATCCAATGTTGTTAATTGATTCCCAGAACACCATAAACTGCTTAAAGCGGAAAACCTTCATTT
>CANOBT010000198.1 GCA_947564305.1 uncultured Lachnospiraceae bacterium
AAAATATGCTGGAGAACGTGTTTGCGGATATTCATATGGAACGGATAGAGGATGTATCGGTGGGATAACAGTCTATAAAAACAAAAGGAATCTGATTCTGCTCAAGCTTTTCCAGATATTTTTTATTGCTGGCATTGGAATAAGAATCAAAAATAATTCCTGATACATTCAAAGTATAACATAGATCTATATATTTCAATTCTAGAGAAGTATTTTCAATACTGTTAAAAACAATGACAGAATAGCCATTGCGATAGGCTTTTCGAGTGATTGTATCACAGAGGGTCATCATAAAATTTGTGTTAAGATGTGGTAAAAACAGAGCGATTGTTTTATTTAATTTGGGAATAGAATCATTTTGTAAAATTTTTCCACTGGGTATATAGTCCATCATATTCGCAAGATTAAGAATTTCTAAACGTTTTTCTTCAGAAACTCTTACGGGACGGTTGTTTAACACTTTAGAGACAAGTGATTTTGAAACATAGGCTCTATCGGCAATATCATCTAGGGTCACGCGTTTTCTCTTCATATTTACCTCCATAATAAATTTGTGACAATAATAAATGATAAATATTTATCATGATATAAGTTTATCAATTTTTGGGAATAAAGTCAATAACTAGTTTTAAAATATAGCACAAATAGAAAGCAAAAAATATAATAATTAGTAATAAAAAACAAAAAAATAACTAAAATTATTTCGAAAATATAGAATAAATAATAAAAAATATGCAAGTTATACAAAAATAGAGATAGTATTTTGGAAAAAATTACAATTAAAATCTTCTTGTGGTAAACATTGTATCAATGGTAAAGTGTTTATAACATCAAAAGCGACAAACAATAAAGGGTACTTTGTGAAAGGAGGGGTGATATGAGTGATTATATCTTGGAAATGAGTCATATTAGCAAAGTTTATGGCGGAATCCATGCATTGAATGATGTGAGCTTGTCATTGAAAAAAGGAGAAGTTCTCTGTCTTTGCGGAGAGAATGGAGCAGGTAAATCTACATTGATGAAAATTCTTGCCGGGGTAGAAACACCCACATCAGGAGAGATATTCATTGACGGAAAGCAAGTTCATATTGCAAAACCTATTGATGCTATACATTTAGGAATCAGCATGGTACATCAGGAGTTAGTGCAAATAGAGGATATGTCTATAGCTGAAAATATTTTTATCGGGCGTTATGAAACTAAAAATGGTTTTATCGATGAAAAAGCGCTACGCAACAGAACATTGAAACTGATGGAACGACTGAACATAAAGTTTGAACCGAATTCTCTGATAAGACAGTATAGTGTTGCGCACAGGCAGTTAATAGAAATTGTAAAGGCACTTTCACATGAAGCATCCATTATTATTTTTGATGAGCCTACAGCGGCATTAACGTTAGAGGAGACAGAGACATTATACAGAATTATCAGACATTTACGAGAAGAAAAAATTGCCGTTATTCTGATTTCTCACCGCATGGAAGATATATATGCGGTAGGGGACCGAGTGCAGGTATTGAGAGATGGGGAGGTATCAGGAGGAGGAGAGGTTTCCGAATTGTCAGTAGATGATATTGTCAAGCTCATGGTGGGACGTCAGATCACACAACAGTTTCCTAAAAAAATCAAACGCCAGGGAGAAGTGTTGATGACCGTAAATCATCTTGATAATGATAATATTTACGATATTTCTTTTGAGTTGCGGAAAGGGGAAATACTTGGTATAGGAGGACTGGTAGGTGCAGGAAGAACCGAGCTTCTTAAGGCCATTTATGGATTGGATCACTGTGATGGTGAGATAGAACTTGAAGGGAAAAAGATTATGAACAGGACACCCATGGAAGGGCTGAAAAGGGGATTTGCATTTGTGCCGGAAGACCGTAAGGATCAGGGACTGATTTTAGAACAGTCTATCTTACAAAATATGGTGCTCAGTGTTTTAAAAAAATTATCTGTTCTTAATTTTACGAATGCAAGAAAAGAAAATGAAGTTTGTAATGATTATATTCAAAAATTGAAGATACGGTGTTCAGGAGGGAATATGATGGTTCGTATGCTCAGTGGAGGTAATCAGCAGAAAGTTGTTTTGGGAAAATGCCTGGCGTCAGAACCTAAAATACTTTTGCTGGATGAGCCGACCAGAGGGGTTGATGTGGGCGCTAAGGCTGAAATTTATAAAATAATCAACGAATTGGCGAGTGAAGGTATGTCTATTATTGTAGTTTCCTCTGAAATGACAGAATTGTTGGGAATTAGCGATCGGATTCTGGTAATGCATGAGGGGCATTTATCGGGAGAACTTTCTATGGAGGAGGCAAGCGAAGAGGCTATTATGAAACTGGCAATTTCACATTAATAAAATGGATGCGAAAAGATAAAAAGGAGGGATAATAATATGGATTCTAAAAAGAGCAAAGATGAAATAAGTTTTTGGAATAAATTAATGCAGTCAAAATATTTTGAACTGGTAGGTTTGATTTGTCTGATCATTGTATATTCCATTATCGTACAAAGTAACAGTGGGAAATTTTTATCTCTTGGTAATATGGGAAATATTCTGAAAGAGATTGTTGTATATGGTATTCTTTCCTGTGCATTAGCGTTTCCGGTTTTAAATGGAACCTTTGATCTTTCTATTGAATCTACCTGTGCATTGGGAGGGACATTATGTGGTTTATTGGTGACAGATGGTCTGTATGGATTAAAAACAGGACTTGGTGCAGCGATTATTATTTCTGTGTTTCTTTGCTGTATTGTTGGTATTGTGAACGGGATAATTGTTTCCAGGACAAAGATAGATCCTTTTATTGTTACATTAGGCACGCAAACTGCAGTAAGAGGTATAGTTTATATTGTTAGCGATAATACGGCTGTAACGCAGTTGCCATCAGAATTTAAAAATTTGAGTGTTGGAACTGTGTTTGGAGTTTCTGTATCAGTATGGATACTAATTCTTGTTTTTATTGGAATGGCTCTTGTTTTGGGGAAAACTTCCTATGGAAGAAAAATTTATGCGACCGGCGGAAATTATCAGGCAGCGTATAATTCGGGAGTTAACGTAAAAAGAGTACGTTTTTCTACTTATGTAATAGCAGCAGGACTTTCAGCGCTTGCTGGTATTCTTTCAACCGCTCGTGTGGGGTCAGCAACTCCAAATGCCGCAAGCGGCTACGCTACAATCGCAATTTCAGCATGCGCCATAGGAGGAGTATCTTTGTCAGGTGGAAAAGGATTGACAATAGGGGTATTTTTAGGAGCTTTGATGATGGGGATGATTACGAATGGTATGAATCTTATGTTTATTGGTTCTAACTGGCAGTTAGTGGTAAGAGGTGCATTGATGGTCATTGCTGTGTTCTATGCACAATGGTTTAACAAAATATCAAATAAGGCAATAGCAAGAAAAAAATAAATTTTAACCCAAAATAATTTCCACTAACCTTTGGTGGCCACGAGGTTGGATGGTAATTATAAATAAAAAAATGTGAGAAGGAGAAAAGTATGAAAAAGAAATTGTTAAGTATTTTTTTAGTTGGCTGCGTGACGGCAGCTATGCTTGCAGGCTGTGGCAGTTCAGATTCAGACCCACAGGAAACAGCTCCCGCGGAGGAAGGTACTACAGCAAAGGATACGGAAGTTGCTTCAGAGGAAGAAACAGTTTCTGCAGAGGAGACATCCGAAGATAAAAAGATGATCGGTATTGTTCCCTGGGATATGGCACAGGCTTTTGAAGCAGATCTTGCAGCTATAGCGGAAGAAGAAATTGAGGCAAGAGGTTGGGACAGTGTGGTAATGGATCCAAAAGGCGATTGGGCGCAAATGTATACGATTATTGAGAATTTGATAACGCAGGGTGTGGATGGCATTATTTATACTGCTATTGATACGGATGGTGCGAACGATGCGGTTGCTCTTGCCCATGAAGCGGGTATTCCGATTGTTGATTTTGATTGTCTGGCTTCGGAAGGCGGTGCAGATGCATCAGTGAGATATAACGACTACGCAGGAGGTCAGATGGCTGCAGAAATGTGTATGGAAGCATTGGAAGGTAAAGAAGATGCAAATATTATCATATTTGAGGAAGAACCTTCCATTGCATCCAGCGGCCTCCGTGTCAAAGGGTTTAGTGATTGGATGGATGAAAATTACCCGAATGTGACGATTGTAAAAAATCGGTCTACGGACAGAACAACAGATGGTTGTTATATCTGGGCTACTGATATGATTACAGCATACCCGGATGCAGATGCTTTTTTCCTGTACTGGAATGAATGTGTTATGGGAACCTATAATGCGCTCCAGGATGCCGGAAGAGATGATGTATATGTAATTGGTTATGATGCGACTCCTGAACAACAGGCTGTTATGCAGGAGGAGGGGGAAAATTGTAAATTGTATGCATCTCCTGGAATGTCTCCTGAAAAAATGGGCAGGAAATGTGTAGAATTTATGGAACAGATTTTTGATGGTTCTTATACGAGATCTGGACCGGATGATATTTATGAGATGCAGCCGGAACTTTTGACAGTACACAATGCGGCTGATTTCGATATTAATAAGTAGAACGTAATGATAATTTAATTTTCGCAGATAGACAGTCGAAGGCAGGGAAACCTGGCTTCGACAGATACTGCGGGTGATACATAAAAACTATCGGAGGCATGAAAATGGCAGTTATTGATTCACATATGCATTTGATAAATTCTAAATGTTTTGATAAACCTACTTATGATGATTTAGGTCAGAGTATTCCAAATGATACGGATATTCATCAACTGGTAGGCTGGATGAAAGCGGCAGGCATAGAGCATTGTGTTAGCATGGCACAGGATATGCACAGAATATGGCATTCTGAATTTGGTGAGATTGCAGTAGAAAAGGCTTATAAAGCCTATCCAGATTTTTTTATTCCTTTTTGCAGCGTGGAGCCCATTGATGCGGCTGGCCGTTTTTCTCAGAAAAACTATGATTATGTAGTAGATAAGATTGTAAATTGTGGATATAAAGGAATTCTTTTTACTCCGCCATATGGACAGTTTAATTCCAATGACAGGAGTATGTATCCCTTTTATGAATTTGCAAATAAGCAGGGTATTGTAGTTCAATATCATCATTCCGCAGCCGGGGGACCTACAGTGTTAGCTCATACAAAATATGCTAAAATGGAGAATTTGAATGATGTAACATTTGATTTTCCTGATATGAAGATAGTTGTAGAACATATAGGCTATCCATTTAGCGAGTATTTATTTACAATGATGGTTAATGATGAAAATCTGTGGACCGATCTGGCTATGCTATATAAACGGCCTGTTTGGATGACATGGAATATGGTTATGGCCAAAGAACTTGGAGTTTTGGATCGTGTAATGTTTGCATCAGATTTTGTAGCTGCTGATAATGATTTATTTGGCTCTAATCCGACTCAGGATTTACTGAAATGGATTGATCTGGTTCAAAATGGTATGAATAAAATATGCAGGGGATCAGGATGGCCTGAATTTACGGAAAAAGAAATTAACGGTATATTACATGATAATGCGACAAGGCTTTATAATTTATAGATAATAGATAGCAGGTTTTATAAATTATCTTTATATTCAAAAGAAAATCCTGTCGGTGAAAATATTTCCCGGCAGGAAATTTTAGAGGAGTAAATAATGGGATTATATTTTGGGGTGGATGTCGGTGGAACACAGATTAAATTCGGTCATTTTTCTAAAGAAGGTATACTGCTTGAAAAGTGGATAGCAGATACAGATCTGACAGAAGCAGGTAATCGTATTATTCCGCAGGTTGCGGAAGAAATTAGGGATTTTTGTAAAAGGAAAAAAATTGATAGTACAGAGATAAGCGGAATTGGAATGGGAATTCCGGGACCTGTAGACAAGAATGGATATGTGAAAAAAAGTGTAAATCTTCATTGGTATGATTTTAATCCGGTTGAAATTCTGCGACAGGAATTTCCAGGTGTCATTGTTGAAGCAGGGAATGATGCAAATGTGGCAGCTTTAGGAGAGTATTATGCTGGAGGAGGAAAAAAGTATAGCAGTATGATGCTGATTACACTTGGCACTGGGGTAGGAGGAGGCATTATATTAAATGGAAATGTTCTGCTCGGTGCAAATGGAATTGCAGGGGAAATAGGACATATAACTGTAGACCCAGGGGAGTCAGATGCCTGTAATTGTGGTAATCATGGCTGCCTTGATCAGTTTGCCTCTGCAAATGGCCTGGTACGTATTGCAAACCGGCTGACGAAAGAAAGGAAAACAGAGTCCCCGTTGCAGAATATAAAAAATTTTACTGCAAAGGAGATATGCGGATTAGCTGGACAGGGAGATAAACTTTGTATAAAATGTCTTGAAATATGTATGGGAAATTTGGGGCATGCTATGGCAGAGTTTACACATGCATTTGATCCGGAAGCATTTGTTATTGGCGGTGGAGTATCCAGATCCTCAGAATTAATTTTACCGATCATACAAAAAGCATACAGTGAAAAACTTCATTTAATCGAAAAGGGTGCGGATATTGTAACTGCACAGCTGGGAAATGATGCTGGTATCACAGGTGCCTGTCTGCAGGTACTACATAAATAAGTAAAGGGAAAAAATATGATAAAACTTAAAAAAGTTATATTGCCGGAAAGGGAGGCAGATATTTTTCCAATAGCGCTGCCTGATGAAACGATAATAAAAAGAAAAAAGAAAGTTTTAAGGAAAATGGAATCTATGGGTTTGGATACACTGATAATATATGCCGATCTGGAACATGGAGGAAATTTTGAATATCTTATTGGATTTTTGCCCAGGTTTGAAGAAGCTTTGTTGGTTTTACATGCAGATGGCAAAGCATTTTTAGTGTTGGGAAATGAAAATTATAATAAAGCTGAAAAGGCAAGAATTTCAGCATCTGCCATATGTCTGTCTCATTTTTCATTGCCTGATCAACCTATGCAGACAAAAAAAAGTGTATCACAAATTTTGGGACAGATATGTATAAAAGATAAAAAAACTATTGGTTTGGCGGGATGGAAAAAGTTTACTTCCTCAGTTGAAGAAAACGGAAAAATGTTTGATTTGCCGAGTTATCTGGTTGAGGCATTGAAAAAAGCGGCGCCTCATGCGGAATTTATAAATGCCATAGATTTATTTATTGGAGAGGATGGCGTGCGTAAGACGAATGATGCAGATGAATTTGCTCATTATGAGTTTGGAGCAGCGCTCGCTGGAAATTGTATTTTGGAAGCTATGGCTGCCATTCAGGAGGGAATGACAGAAATGGAAGTTGCCTCTTACCTTTCTGCCGGAGGACAGAGGCACAGTGTAGTTACAATTATGGCTTCTGGCCCTCGTTTTGTAAAAGCAAATATGTATCCTTCCTATAATAAAATTAAAAGAGGAGATTCCATTTCTATTACAACTGGCTTTCGAGGTGGGTTACAGAGCAGAAGTGGTTATGCGGTTTCTGTTGCTGAAGAATTACCGGAAGGACAGAGGGATTATTTGGAAAAAGTGGCAATTCCTTATTTCAAAGCAATTGTTGCCTGGCTTGAGAAAATCAGGATCGGCATGACTGGAAAGGATTTATATAATTTAATAGAAGAAGTACTTCCGAAAGAAAAGTATCATTGGAAATTAAATCCGGGGCATCTTTGTGCAGAGGAAGAGTGGCTATGTAGTCCTGTTTGTCCGGAATCCCAAGAAAAGTTAAAAAGCGGGATGCTGTTTCAAATAGATATTATTCCATCTGTGCCGGGATATGCAGGAATCAGTTGCGAAAGTGGAATTTTGTTAGCAGATGAAGAACTTCGACAGGAGATTCAGGAAAAATATCCAGCGATGTGGAAAAGGATTCAAAAGAGACAAAAATATATGAAAGAGGTGCTTGGAATCAGAATATCTGAAGAAATTATTCCAACCAGTGCGGCGACAGCTTTTTGTCGACCATTTTTATTGAATAAGGAAAGTGCACTGATACAAAATGAAAATTACAATTAAACAAATTTCTCCATAAATTAACCAATCTGACTGTCCTTGTTGAAACAAGCCAGATTGGTTAAAAATAGTATATGGCAAGTAATCAGTACGTTGTAATATGACAGTAAATCTTTGTCGTGACTAGATAGTTCATAAAACGTAGTGCCCATCTGTTTAAAAAAGAATTAATTACATCAGTTTTCGGAACAGATCTTTCAGATCCTCCACGCTGGCATCCTTCGGATTGCCCGGCGCACAGGCGTCCGCATAGGCGGATTCCGCCAGGAACTGCAAGTCTTCTTCTTTCAGTGCTTCCAGTTTGGAAGGGATTCCTACATCGTCGGAAAGCTTGCGGACGGCATCGACAGCAGCTTTGCGGTAAGTCTCCTGATCCATGGAATCCACATCTTTCAGGCCCATTGCTCTTGCAATCTCACGATATTTTTCGCCGGTACAGTCCGCATTGTAGTCCATAACGATGGGAAGCATCATAGCGCAGGCAACGCCGTGGGGCGTATCGTAGACAGCGCCCAAAGTGTGCGCCATGGAGTGAGCGATACCGAGTCCCACGTTGGAGAAGCCCATACCTGCGATATACTGTCCGAGAGCCATACCTTCACGTCCCTCTTTTGTGTTGTCAACGGCGCCGCGGAGAGATTTTGAAATGATCTCGATCGCTTTTAAGTGGAACATATCCGTCATTTCCCATGCACCTTTGGTGGTGTAGCCTTCGATGGCATGTGTCAGAGCGTCCATACCGGTGGAAGCGGTAAGGCCTTTGGGCATGGAAGCCATCATATCGGGATCGACGACAGCGATGATCGGCATGTCATGCGGATCCACGCACACAAATTTCCGTTTCTTTTCCACATCCGTGATAACATAGTTGATCGTCACTTCCGCCGCTGTACCCGCCGTGGTCGGAACCGCGATGATCGGTACGCAGGGTTTTTTGGTGGGAGCAACGCCCTCTAAGGAACGGACGTCTTCAAATTCGGGATTAGCAATGATGATACCGATGGCCTTTGCAGTATCCATGGAGGAACCGCCGCCGATCGCGATGATATAATCCGCGCCGGAAGCCTTAAAGGCAGCTACGCCGCTCTGTACGTTCTGGATGGTCGGATTTGCCTTGATGTCGGAATAAATTTCGTATGCAAGCCCGTTCTGTTCCAGAAGGTCTGTCACCTTACCGGTCACATTAAACTTAATGAGATCGGGATCGGAACATACAAAAGCTTTCCCGAAAGCTCTTGCCTTCGCCTCGTTTACGATCTCCATGATCGCTCCTGCCCCATGGTAGGAAGTTTCGTTGAGCATAATTCTGTTTGCCATAAAAAAGCTCCTTCTCTGTGATAAATTATTTTGCTTTCGCTGTTTTAATTGTAACACGGGAATAGATAAGAGAATAGGGTTGTTTCACGAAGAAATATAAAAATAGAATAAAGCTTCTTAAAAAGCCAA
>CANOBT010000199.1 GCA_947564305.1 uncultured Lachnospiraceae bacterium
CTCTCACAAGCAAAAAAAGAGATCAGATTTTCTCTGACCTCAATTTAAAATATTATCTAATTTGTATCTATGATTTCTTCTTTGTTGTTTTCGCCTTTGGTGGCGTTTTAATCAGTGTCTCCATTCCCTCAGCTTTCAAATCATCATAGATATCGTCATACTCAGAAGCCCACCGTGTGGATAAAAGCCCTTGATATGACCTATTTTCCGCCTTAGCATTTGTCGAACCCACAAACATATTTAATGTAAGAGCCGCCGCCTCTACCAAGGTACTTGAAACAGGAAATGGTAGGTGTAGTCCCAAACAAGCTGATACTACATTTACCTTTGTGAGACTCTTGTCATTCCACATCTTCTCTATTGTATTGTTATCAAGTCCGGTGATGTCTTTAAGCACATTTACGCTATAGTTACAAACCCGATTGCTCATCAATTCTCTTAAAGCATCACCAAACCCCATATCACGTATAACATCCAACATTTGCTCAGCTATTTCATTCACAAGACCCAACTGCTTTAATATGTCTTCTGAAATATAGTCTGTATAGTGGAACTCCTTATCTGCTATGCTTTCCGGAAGTTTTATATAATGCAGTTTTCCGTCAGCTCCCATCTTAAATTGCAAGAAACATTCTTCCTCATGTTCCTTCGCATATGCGGTCAAACACATCTTTCCCGAATCTTGTCGTTCGACATACTTCGGTTCATCCAGACACACTTTTTCTTCTATGTAAGCAAAGCATCCTGTATTCATCATGCAGGCCAGAGCATTACTTTTATTGTACCAATGTGAAAGCCGATGGCTGCTGACAGTAGTTCTGGTTACAACCTCATCATCTACATCTTCATCATAAGAAAGATCATTCTCTATAGCTATACCATTTTCTGATTGAGATTGATTAGTATCCTGACCTTTCCCACGTTCCTGTTTCTTAGCAGTTTTTCTACCCACATCAATAACATCAGCATACGGATCAATGCCTCCGCTGATTACGAAATCTCTCAAATATTTACTAACTAGCATTTGCAATCGGTAAGGCTTATAATTATTCTTTTCTATAACAATAAAGAACTTTTCAGCTTTCCCTCTATCAACAGAGCAAACAAGCTCATCAAAGTACCCAAAATCTTTATAATTACTGACATTAACTTTCCTATCAAGCAGTTTTCTTAGCAAATCCTCATAGCATCCAAGTCTCCGTACAATCCGGGCAATCCGAGCATCTTCCGCTTTTCTCATGTATTTTGCAATATAGTCACGGAATGTCATTGTTGGGTCAAACTTCACTTCCCCAGACTGGATATCGCTAATAAAGAGATTCGCATATCTCTGCTCAATCTGAGACAACATCGCAAAGGATTTGTGCAAATCTCTTAGCACTTGATCCATAGCTGCTTGATCATAATCACCCTGCTGCCATAGTTTGAAAAATTTATCAAAACGGGAGTTCATATAGTCTGCATCTATCGCATCTGTATTTATTTCCGTTATATGTGCGTCAATTTCAAATGGAGGCTCTTCGCCTGTTCCACCACCGCCACCAGATGGAAATTCTTTATAACGTTGCAGCAAAACCAAATATGTGTTATAGTCAAAATTCATGACTATATACGATTCCGTCCCATCTGCTTCAATTACAGCATAAGTATCTTTTGCCCAGCTAAACCCTTGTATCTGTGCAGCTTCCAATTTCTGATTAAATTGCTTGAACAGTTTTGCAAATTTTCGTTTTTCAGAATTTTCTCCTGGCAGCTTCTCAAAATTTTTGATTCCGGCATTCTTGAAAAGGTCTTCCATTTCATCATAAAAACGATTCATACTATTGAGATTGCTTGGAAGCTTATCCACAAACAATCCTGTAGGAATGTCCCCTGAATATGCTTTTACTGCGACTTCAATATTGCGCTTCATCGTATGAGGGCGGCGGTAATACTTTATAATGCCAAATGGTTTTTCATCTCCAAATAACCTGTTCGTCCTAGAAAATGCTTGGATTAGATTCTCATATTCAAGCATTTTGTCCAGATAAAGAATGTTGATCCATTTAGAGTCATAGCCAGTCAGCATCTGATTGACCACAATCAACAGATTAATCTGCTTATCCTTACTGATTCGATTGTATGGCTTTTTATGCGCAAGACGCAGTTGAACATCCTCCCTGAACGCATCATAGGTCGGAATAGAAAAGGACGGTCCAAACTTTGCCTCATAGTCCTCAAGGATTTCTACAATTCCATCTTCTTTCTCCAGCGTTCCACCACCTTCGTTATCAATAGTAGGATCGAACACAGCCGTAATTTGTAAATGTGGTGCCATCGATTTAAACAGCCTGTAATACTTCACAGCTTCTGGGATACTATGCGTTGCAAAAATCGCATGAAAAAGACCTCCTCTGCTGAAAATAGTCCAATACTTTATGATATTTTCTATAACAGCAATTTGATGCTCCTCACGGTCATACTGTGAATTTGGCACATAGTCTTCAATACCCTTGATATATTTCTTGCCCTTCCATTCACCAACCATTCTGACTTTCGTTCGATCCATGAATTTATAGTAGACTTTTTCCTTTTTAGCATTGCCCAGCACTTCACTTACACTTTTTGCCTTTGCCTTCATCAAAGCAACCTGTTCTCGCAGTTCCATATCCTGGTAGGTCATTTCCATGTATGGATCAAATCCAAGAACATTCTTATCTCGGATACCGTCAGCAAGTGTATATCTGTGCAGCTCATTACCAAAAATAGTTGTCGTTGTATTATCTTTCTTACTATTAACATCCTGTATCGGTGTTCCAGTAAATCCAAAAATAATAGCATGGACAAAAGTAGTCTTGATATTCGTAAGCATCTCTCCAAAAGTAGAGCGATGTGCTTCGTCAATGATAATCACAATCCGCTTAGATACTATTTTATCTATATCAGCACTTTTAATATTTTCCGCATCTCTGGTCACATTGCTCAGTTTTTGGATGGAGGTGATAATTAACGAATCGCTATAATCATCACTCTTTAGCTTTGTCACAAGGACATCCGTATCCGCCGTATCCTGAATTTCTTCTGACGCACTCGCAAAAGCTCTGTAATCATCAAATGACTGTTTCCCAAGAGCTTTTCTGTCCACCAAAAATACTACCTTGTCCGCAGTACGTGCACTAACAATGAGCTGTGCTGATTTAAAACTGGTCAATGTTTTTCCAGAACCCGTAGTATGCCATATATGACCACCAAGATTATTGGTATCAGTCCAGTCCTTGTCCATAACTGCATCGGATATGGCTTTCGCTGCTCGATACTGATAACTGCGCATTACTTTGAGAGTATCGTCTTTGGCATCCGGAATCGTATAATAACCAATCAACTCATGTGCCATTGGAATATTCAACAGATACTTAACCACATCCTGCCAATCGGAATATGGCACATTATCAAAATCAGCCCAATGAAAATAAAAGGACTTATTAAACACTCCATCCGGACCAGGATTTGCAAAATACACTGCCTCTGCAGGCTCCATCGCCACAAAAACCTGTATCAGCGAAAAAAATCCCGTAAATACACCCTCATGCGCATATTTTTCAATTTGATTATAAGCATTGCTTACCGGAATGCCACTCTTTTTCAATTCTATGTGAATCACAGGCATTCCATTGATAAGCAACATCAAATCACCACGTCGGTCATTCAGCCGAGGTGCAGTTTTGAATATAGGCTGCCTTACAATCTGATAACGGCTGGACCCAAAAGCAATTTCACGTCGATCATATATTTTTAAGCTAACCTCTTTTCCAAAATTTTGTGTATCATCAGGATTATCACGCTTGATAGACACACTCTTGCCGTTGATGAAATCATTCAGCTTAACGGGTGTGCGCAGTCGGATGATTTGCTCTACAATTTGTGCCATTTCACTGTCCGTCAAAGGACAATCATTTAAAACATCCTGCTGACGATTATTAGCAAATAAAATATCTGCCCAATTGCGAATAAGCACATCCTCCGTAGGATAATTCAGCACTTGCTTTTCCCATCCAAATTCTATGAGTTGATCTATGACAGCCTTTTCAAATTTTTTCTCATCATCAAAAACCACCCATGCCACCTCCTACACGAACATCTTCTGAATACAAGCCATTCTTATATTTTTTAACTTCTCCACCCGGACTTTATACAAACTAATCAGTTCATCCAAAGAATTCAAATAATCTGCAATCTGCTTTTGCTCCTCAACTTCTGGAATCATCATTTCATATTCTAACATCTCTGACACCTTCAAAACGCGATTTCTCCCTGCACCTCCTGGCGAGGATAACATAAGGTGATGGCGAAATCTTGCATCCAAAATCATATATTTCAGAAATTGGTCGTAAATATCATCTGTCATAGCAAACTGAGGAAAACGGTGAGAAACCAATTTCCCTGCATCATCATCATCTGTAATGGCCACAGCATGTTCCCATGCGAACGTGATATTCACAATCAAATTATGCGAAGCTACCCTGTGCATCTGCGCAACGCCAAGCTCTTTTCCTGCTTCTACATAATCGTGAAAAACACCTTTACCGTAGCTACGAATACCTAGCCTTTCATAACCGCCATGTGGAGTTTCAATAGGATCAGAATAAGGAACAACAATCTCACCCAACCTAACTTTCTTCCAAGGAACTTTGTATTCTCCGAATCTTATCTGTGGAGAAATCCTTTCTCCCTGAACAAATAGTTTCTCTAGCATTGATTTTCTGACATCAACCATCTTATCATGCTTATCCTGATGAATGCCAATTAGATAATCCAGTTGACAAAAATACTGTGAAATTAACGCCTGTTCCTCTTTTGTGCATGGATATTTAATGACAGTTTCGGATAACGCTGCTTTCGATATCGATGTAACCTTTGTCCCTTGCATCAGTGGAAGCAATTGCATATGATATGCGTCCGAATTCATATAATAACCAAGATAACCAGATGCAAATTCTTCTTGAGGGCGACATGGTATTGTATGTAATCCTGATATTACGATATCTTTTTCTATGCCAAGTAATTCACAACACTTTCCGACGGTTTCATCTTCTGCTGTATCAGCAATGATTACATCCCCATCTCGTAGAGCAGATGTAGCATATTTTGTTACTATAGCATCGTCAGTTATGTAGGGAAGCTGTGCTTTATCTGTGTCCAAAATATCTCCAAATTTAACTAAGATATCTCCATAATGAATGTTTTTAGCTATTCCGCACTCATTAGATAACTCTGCTCTTGATAGAGCATTATTTTTTAAAATATTAAACACCTTATTAAATTCCCTATGCTTCCATTTACCCGAAATTTCATCGAATCTGATACTTGGGTTACTCCTCATTACTGTACACCCCCTAACAGTTTCTTTAGTTCAACTAATCCCTTCGCGTCAAAAGCATCTCCACTCAACCTCGAAACATAGCTCGAAACTTCTGATTCCACAGTTTCAATTTTCTTGTTAACACCAGAAAATGTCACAGCATACTTCTCTGACAGAACAGTTAGCCTTGCTATAAAATCCCGAATAAAATTTTCCGACAATTCCATAATCCCAGTGATAATTGGCACATTCCACTTTTCTTCCAAGATTTTAAGTGCTTGTTCCTTGTCCATACCCTCAATCAAAACCTTTGTCTTTTCATGCAGTGCGGCTGACTTTTCTTTGATTTTCTTTCTCAAGACATTCTCCTGTTCTATCGTAGCCACTACATTCATTAATTTGGCCTCGAACGAATCCTCTGGGAATATGTGCTGCTGTTTTAATGTTTTTATCCGAGCGGTAACAACGGCATTGGTATAAGCGCCATTGGTATTTGCTGTCATTCCCGTCCAATCCACAGAATCAGTGTTTTTTACAAAATATGCTTTGTCTTTTTGTGAGAGTGTAAGATATTCCTGTAACGCAAGAATCTCTGCCGTTTCCACGTCTTCAAGAGCTTCCTCTGCTTTGTTTTTAACCTCTTTATTTACAAACGAAGTACCAGCATCATTTAAAATACCTGATTCCTTTTCTTCATCGGAGAGAGAATCGATAAGTTCACTATACTCTGCAGAAACAGACGCAAGCTCTTTTTCCATCTCTCGTAGCTCCTGCGCCTCCGCTGTCAACAATATCTCCTGCACAAGCTCGAACGGCAGAATATGACCTTCCCAACCATCCTGCACTTCTACATCTTTGTCATTTTTCTTTTTTGTCACCATATGAGGATCGACCTGAGTCAATGCTCCATCTCCTTCCGTCTGTAAAATCTCTATATCAGTAGATATCTGCCCCCACGCATTATCAAGCGCTTGAAACGCTTCATATTTATCAATAGAAACAATCGTCGCCAATCGTCTAAAAATATCTGATGTAATCTTCTCTTCCTCCGACAAAGCGGACACAGTTTGATAATGCCCAATAAGTGATGTCTTTAAGTTCTCGCGCAAGTCCGAAAAAGCAATGGTATAATTCTCTCTGTAGCTGATAACCGATTTATGTTCTCTAATCACTTGTCCAATATTGTTGGATACAAGCTGCACATATCTTTCCGATATCGGTTCGCAGATATCTTCCCGCAGCCCCGGAAAAGCCTCCCAATATGTCTTCAAACCATCTAATTCGTCATTTGGAATACCGCCAAACATGATAGAATGCAAGTCCCAAGGCTCCGGCTTAGCAAATGAATCTACATAACGAGGAATATTCAGATTATAATCATTCTCACGAACCTTATCCTTGCTTACCCGCTTCGAGAATCCCGGTATTGTGGCACGTTCATGGATACAATCAACAATTCTCTTAATGTCAGAAGACCGAAGTCTATTGCTTTTTCCAGCTTTCTCATATCCCTTTGACGCATCAATAATAAGGATATCTGTATCTTCCCTGTGCCGCTTCAGCACCATGACTAAAGTTTGGATAGACGTACCAAAAAAGATATTAGCAGGTAATCCAATAATCGCATCAATATTGTTTTTTTCAACCAGACTCTTTCTGATTGTATATTCTTCATTACCACGGAAGAGAACGCCATGCGGAAGGACAATGGTCATAATACCATCATCCTCTAAATGGTACAGTTCATGCAAAAGAAACGCATAATCAGCTTTTCCCTTTGGTGCCACACCATAATCCGAAAAACGTGGGTCATGCTTTTTATTCTTAGTGTCCCATTTTTGGGAATAGGGCGGGTTTGATACCACCGCATCCACACGAACAAGCCGGTAATGCTCTATATCATCATTTTCAAAGAAGGGCCAGTCTTCCTCCAATGTATCACCATTTCTGACATAGATATTTGCCGGGTCAATTCCTCTCATTACAAGATTCATTCTTGTCAGGTTGTATGTATTTTCCTTTAACTCCTGGGCATAATAATTGATTCTATTATCGCCCTTAAGATACTTTGCCACAGCCGATCCTATATTGATAAGCAGGGAACCTGAGCCAGATGTAGGATCATAAATGCGGATTTCCTGCCTGTATTTCAAGTGTTCAGCAACAATTTCAGACATCAAAACAGACACTTCATGCGGAGTGTAAAATTCACCAGCCTTTTTCCCTGCATTAGCAGCAAACTGGCTGATGAGGTATTCATAAATAAATCCCAGTACATCGTAATCCTGCTTGCCATCCATCGGGATACGCTTAATCAATTTTATCAGATTGTTAATGGACTTCGTCTGTGTTGATGCCGTTTCTCCCAGCTTAGACAATCCTGTCTGAAGCGTATTGAATATCTTTTCAAACACCTTTTTATGCGAATCACTAATCAGTCTATTAAAAGCGGATAACGCTTTTCTTACATCAGACACATCAAAATCACTACCCTTATCAAGCCATGTGGAAAACAGATTCTCATAGGCAATAAAATAACCAATGGTGTCCTTTGTGTAGTTCACAAAGTCCTCATCCGTTTCATCCATCTGCCTGATATCCTCGTCAGTCATTCCTTGTTCTGTAAAAAAACGCAATTCCTTTTCCGAAAGGTATCTGTAAAAAATAAATCCCAAAATATAATCCTTATATTCATTCGCCTCAATCTTCGAGCGCATTTCATTGGCTGATTTCCAGATAGTCGATGCCAATTGTCGTTTGTTCATTGTTTAATTTCCTCCTCGTTATTTTGATGGCAGTGCCTAATATTCATTAATGTCTATGCCTGCCTGAAGTAGTCGCTCATATCTTGCATAGGAAAGAACCACGGCTATTGGCTTTCCATTCTTCAATATAAATCCTGCCTTGTCATCCTCGGATAACCCTCTAATCAATTTTGAAGATTGCCCGCGATTGAACTCACCGATATTGAAATGTTCCATAGGAACCTTGTTTTTCTTTTCCAAAGTCACTCCTCCTAAATCTAATTACTTACTTTATATTATATCAAATCGAATTGTAATTACAATATTTATTATAATTTACTGGATTTTTTTACTTATTTTAAATATTGTAAAAGTAATTACTTTATCAGTCTATTTTACCTCTCTAACTGACGATAACATTTGACAATAACACATTGATTCATCAAAAAAGAAAAGACACCTAAAAGCGGCTTGATAAGCGATCACTTCCATTTTGGGAAAACATCAGCCACGAGAGCCCCGCAGACAGAGCATTTGATGCGGCAGATATGACACTCCACTTCAACAAGGTTTTCACCCTAGTCAAGCACGCTCTTATTCTTGGGTTATAGCAGAAAGTGCAATCACTCTTATGCCGTCTGTCCAGTCTTGCTTTTATCCTAATATGGGCAGTTCCACGCTAATCAAAGTAGAAATCGCTACAGTTCAGCTAGACACTGAGGTAGTTAATTTTCTGTCATGTTCTATGATATTCGGATTTTACAAACCATTCTGTTTATACATCACCGTTCCCTATTTCTCTGCCTTTTCTGAATATCCTCCTTCACTCCATAATGCTTTTTCCGATACTCATACTCTTTCAGAAATTCGTCATAGACTCTCATCTTATATTTCATACTTTTCATTTTACTTTCATCATACCCCATTCGCTTTTGATACTCTTTTAATTCTGCCATTTGATCGCCTGTCGGTGGTGAAAGCAGCTTTGCACGTTCTTCTAAGGAAAGCTTTGAAAAATCCACTTTCTCCTTTTTGGTTACTTCTGATTTTTTCTCTGAAACAGCTTGGCTTTTCCCCTGCCATTGTTCATTGAACTCATGAAAGACACTTCCGTAAAAGATTTCTTCATGATTTTCAGATACTTCATGATCTGCCTGAAAATGGTCAAATGCTTCATAGAATGAAATATCTTTTTCGCTCTTTTTTTCTGCTTTTTCTGGTTTCTCATTCCATTCCTCATAATCATCAAGATACTGTTTTGCTTCCTCAATATCCTGCATAGTACGCCTGTATTCCACCTGCTTCTGCTCTTTCTCCTGCATATACTGTCTGATCCCTGCCACTGTAAAA
>CANOBT010000200.1 GCA_947564305.1 uncultured Lachnospiraceae bacterium
CGGTGATTTTGATTTGATTGTAACAAAAGAAATCTCCCGTTTTGCGAGAAATACGCTTGACAGCATTTACTACACCCGTGACCTTAAAAAGCACGGCGTAGGCGTTATTTTTATGAATGACGGCATCAATACAATGGACGGCGATGCGGAGCTTCGGCTTGCGATTATGTCCTCGATTGCACAGGAAGAAAGCCGTAAGACTTCCGAACGTGTGAAATGGGGACAAAAACGCCAGATGGAACAAGGCGTAGTATTCGGACGCAGTATGTTAGGCTACGATGTGAAAGATGGCAAAATGTATATCAATGAAGACGGAGCGAAAATTGTCCGTCTTATCTTCCACAAGTTCGTAAATGAGGGAAAAGGAACTCATGTGATTGCCCGTGAGCTTCGGGAGGAAGGCATACGCCCAATGCGTGTCAAAGAGTGGCAGAATACGGTAATCCTGCGTATTATTCGAAATGAAAAATACTGCGGTGATTTGGTGCAGAAAAAAACCTATACGCCAGACTTCTTATCGCATGAAAAGAAAGTAAACCTCGGGCAGGAGGAATTTGTCATCATCAAAGACCATCACGAGCCGATAATCTCCCGTGAACTGTTTGATAAGGCAAACCGTATTTTAGATGAAAAATCGCTCTCACAGGAGGGCAAGGCAAAACATAGTAACCGCTATCCTTTCTCTGGAAAAATTAAGTGTGGCAGATGTGGTGCAAGCTATGTCGCCAGATACAAGACCCGAAAAGATGGCAGCAAATACAAAGCATGGCGTTGTTTTGAGGGAGTAAAGCATGGAAGCCCTCATGTTGATAAAGCAGGAAATCAAGTCGGCTGTTCTGGAATGAGTATTCGAAATGAAGAAGCCATCCACATTATGTGCCTTGTCTGCAAACAGCTTGAACTTGACCGCCAGAAAATATCCGATAATTTAATCAAGACGATTAGTAAGGTTATTTCAATGGATATAACAGGAGCAGATATGGATACTATGGCGGAAAAGATTAAAGCGGCAAAGAAAAAGCGTACCGATTTAATTGACCTCTATACAAGCGGTGATATTAGTCGAGATGAGTTTTCTTCTCTTAGAGCGAAATATGACGCTGAAATCAACAGCTTGAAATTTATGGTGGAGAGTATTGAAAAACAGCAGGAAGCTAAGCATAAGCAACAGGAATTGATGGCGGATATTCAAACCGCCGTTAATGAGCTTATCAGCGGCATCGAATACGAAGATGAATTTTACACACAGCTTCTCGATAAAATGGTAATCAACGACAGAGAAAACATAGATGTATATTTGAATATGCTTCCACTCAAGTGGAGCTACACGGTTGCAAAAAGTGTAAACTGTCCGCAGGGTAAATCGTCCGCTGGGAGATTCCCCGCACACAGAGCGAAAAAAAGCTTCAGCCCCTAAGATGCTATGCATCTCGACAGGAAGCTCCAGTGGAGCTTCCGAAGAGTTGGAACATTTTAGAGGCTTCTCTACCTATATCGGTCATGATCCCGACCACTTCTTTATAAGGCATCGAGTACCTCTGAGCGAGATAACGCATGGATGCGGAGAGCTCTCCATCCGGTCCTCCGGATTGTAATAACAGATAATTTTATGTAATCACTGCAGTAGAAGATAGAGCAGGTGCAGTTATAGTATTGAAATTACAGACAGTTCTTCACAATCCCTGCATTCACAGGCGCTATGAGATATACAAATGAAAAACGAGCTGCTTATTTTCTTTATCCAGAACAATATCCTCCACGAGACTGCGCATAAAAGTTCCTTTTGTCTCATAGTCGATATCAGGATTTTTAATGATATCATAGACATTCCTCACATGTGAGAGGACCGTATCTTTGGATGGCTTTTCACACGAAGAGGGCGTTTTCAGGTCTGCAATCTGCGCCTGAATGGCAGCGCGGTTTTTTTGGAGTCTCTCTTTATTTTCTTTATATTCCTCCAAAGTATCCACACCCGTTTCAAAGGCAAGGCGGATTCGCGTCTCCCGGGAGGCAAGTTTTTCAAGCTCCTGCAGCAGTGACCTGCGCTGTGTATCCAAATCCGCAGTTTTTGGAATCCGGTATTCATATTCAAAATCCATGCCGTCAAGTAACTTTTCAAAGTACTCATACACTCCGCAAATCGCTTTCTTTTCGCTGATAAAGGAAGAACCGCTGTGCATTCCCTTTGCATATTTATAGCATTGGAATCCGCAAGTTTTTCTGTTTTTTCCGCTATAGGAAAGGGATGAGCCGCAGTAACCGCATTTGAGCAGTCCGGACAGCCAGTGTTTACAGGCGGAAATATCCCGGCGTTTTATGGGGGCATATCTGCTTTGTATTTTCCTCATGCGGGCATCGAACTGTTCTTTGGACAGACGAATTTCGTGTTCTCCTATAAAGGAATAGCCGTTCCAGACCACAAGTCCATAATAAAAGGGATTTGTCAGGATTCGTTCCATCCCTCTTGCGTCAAATGTATTGCCGCGCCTTGTCCGGTATCCCATCTGATTGAGCTGGCGCGCGATTTTTGTATAATCCTCATCATATACATCATATCGTTCAAAGATATAGGATACGATTTTAAATTCGTCTTCATTGATAACAAACGGCTTTCCATTTCCGGCGGCCTGATAGCCGAGACACGGGGCGGCCTGATAGCCTCCCCGCAGAGCTTTTTCTTTCATTCCGCGCAGCACTTCATCAGAGAGACGGATAGAATAGTATTCATCCATCCACTCGATGATCCGCTCGATCAGACTGCCGAAAGGCCCGTCAATGAGAGGTTCGGAAACGCTGAGTACATCAATATTGTGCTGTTTTTTCAGTAAGGATTTGTAGACGATGCTTTCCTCCTGGTTCCGGGCGAAGCGGCTGTATTTCCACACCAGGATGACGTCAACCGGATGTTCCGGGGATTTTGCCAGACTGATCATACGCTGAAACTCCGGCCGCTTGTCTGCCTTGCGCCCGGATACGCCGATTTCATAAAAAACTTCCAGAATGACAATATTATTTTTTGATGCATACTCCCGCAAAAGCTTTGCCTGGGAATCTGGGGAAAGCTCCTCTTGTTTGTCTGTGCTGACCCGGACGTAGCCATAGCCGTATTTCATGTGAAATGCATCATTGGAAGTTTGAGGGGGAAAATTTGACATGGAATCACGCTCCTCATAAAGTATATAAAAGATGGCATAAAAATAGCACCTATGTATGACCGGTGTCGGCAATAGAATCCAATCCTGCCTGCCGCGGTTTGAAACAGCGGTTGTAAAATGTCGGTTTAAAAGGGATGGCTTCTAAGCAATAAGTACAACCCATATTTCATAGAATGGAAAGAGGTGATATGAAATGCGGGACCTAGAAATAGTAAGCATGATAAAGGTCAATGGAGCCTGGGTGAAACAGGAGGAGATACCCCGGGAAGAACTCAGTAAATTACTGGAAGAGAAGTTTGATAAAACGATGAAGGGAATCGGCTTTGACAGAGTACAAACAGTCTGAGGGCGGTGGAGGGGACCCGTTGCGGATGTGTCTTCGAAGAATCAAATCTGTCCATATCCAGGTCACGATCGGTAAGATTAAAGGAGTATGGCAAGTCGAAATAATGTATGTATCTATAAGCTGTGGAATCACGCTTAGAATGAAATTGAACAAAAATGTATACTAAAAAACGAATTTAAACATATTGGATTGTAAAAGAATTTTGTATAATGATGCTGACCTGATTCAATAGAACTAGGCCGGCATCATTTCTATATGCCATAGTATGCAGAAATCCTGTATGATCAGGAAAGGATTGAGGCTCGTGAACTTCAAGCGGAACCCGGCAACGATACATTGTGGGAACAGAACAAACGGAAAGGAGAATGATTATGTATTATTGCAATCAGATTAATATAGATAAGGAGATTTCTATGGAAAAGTATTTAGATAAAAATTTATCAGCTAAGGAGCGGGCATCTGACCTGCTTGGTAAAATGAGCCTGGAAGAAAAGATGGCACAGGTGGCAGGCATACTTGCCGTCCAGGGCAGAGAAGATGCTATGAGGATATATTTACAGCACGGAATCGGCCAGATAAGCACACTGGAATTTAGAATGTGCAAATCCATGGAAGAGGCCGCCCAATGGCAGAGGACACTGCAGGATATTGTGATGGAGAACAGCGAGCATCATATTCCGGCAGTGTTCCATATGGAAGGTCTGTGCGGGGCATTTATTCAGGATATGACCGCATTTCCTTCCGGTGTGAACCGTGGTTCGACGTTTGATCCGGAATTGGAGCAGAAAATTGGAGAGATTGTTTCCAGACAGGAAGCGGCCTGCGGTATCACGCAGATTCTGGCTCCGGTGCTGGATATTTCCAGAGATTCCAGGATGGGCCGGCAGTCAGAGCCTTATGGAGAAGACCCGACATTGGCAGCGGCTATGGGAACTGCTTTTACAAAAGGGATTCAAGAGACTGCGGCTGCAGGGCACCATCCGGAATCTGTTGCAAAGCATTTTCTGGGCTTTCATAATTCCCAGGCAGGGATTCATGGTGCAAACGCAGACACAGGAGATCGTCTGTTATCGGAAATCTATGGCAAGCCGTTTCAGGCGGCAATACGGAATGCAGGTCTTCGCGGGGTGATGCCTTGCTATTGCTCCGTCGGCGGACTTCCCATTCATGCGTCCAAGCACTATCTGACAGATTTGCTTCGAACGGAAATGGGATTTGAGGGCGTCGTAGTTTCTGATTACAGCGCAGTAGAGAATGTATATCAGGTGCAGCATGTAGGTGAATCGAAAGAGGAAGCAGGGCTGCGCTGTATGAAAGCCGGGATGGATGTAGAACTCCCGATGCCGTCCTGTTATAGTGAGGAAATGCAGATGCGTTTTGCAGAGGGAGCAGAAGATACGGCAGTACTTGACAAAGCGGTCCTGCGGATTCTGGAGGCGAAGTTCCGTATGGGACTTTTTGAAAATCCCTATGCTCTGACAGGGGAAGAACTGAAGAAAGCCGCACATCATGAAGAGGATGCTGAAATTTCAAAACAGGCGGCACAGGAGTCTCTGATTCTTCTGAAAAATAATGATGTGCTTCCCCTTACCGGGAAAGAAAAGACAATCGCAGTTATCGGACCACATGCGGAGAACGCACGTTATTATTTTGGCGGATATACACATTTATCGATGATGGAAGCAGTCCATGCGGCAGCCAATTCTATGGCAGGAGTCGGTGCAGGGGGAAATACTGCAGGCATTCAGATGGAGCGGGTTCCAGGGACGAATGTACAGGTAGATGAAACCGAAGAATTTAAAGAAGTATTGAGAAAGTTACATCCGGAATGCAGGAATCTGGTAGAGACTTTAAAAGCAGAGTTACCGGAAACCAGGATCCTCCATGCGGCAGGGTATCCGAAAGCAGGAGCAGATGCATCTGGATTTGAGGAAGCGCTTTCTATGGTCAGAGAGGCGGATGCCGTGATTCTGACATTGGGAGGTAAAAACGGTTCCGGTTCTGTGGCAACTATGGGTGAGGGAGTAGATGGAACGGATATCAATCTTCCGCCATGTCAGGATGCATTTATACGGGAAGCAAAAAAGTATGGGAAACCATTGATCGGAGTTCATTTTGACGGAAGACCGGTTTCCAGTGATACGGCGGATGAACTTCTGGACGCACTCATTGAAGCGTGGACTCCGGCAGTATTCGCCGCAGAAGCAGTCGTAAATGTCTTGACTGGGGCTTACAATCCTTCCGGGAAACTGCCGCTTTCTGTGGCGCGGTCAGCGGGACAGATTCCGATTTATTATAATCATCCCAACGGTTCCGCATGGCATCAGGGAGCAAGTATTGGATTTCAGGATTATGTGGATATGCCCCACACTCCCCGGTATTTCTTTGGATATGGACTGTCATATACTATATTTTCGTATCAGAATCTGATGTTGGAGAAAAAGAGGGTAAATCCGGCAGAAGATTTGAAGATTTCTCTGACTGTGAAGAACACCGGAGAAGTATCCGGTACGGAAGTAGTGCAGTTATATCTGCGGGATGAACAGGCTTCCATGACCCGTCCGGTGAAGGAACTGCAGGGATTTGCAAGAGTGGAACTTGCACCGGGGGAGGAAAAGAGAGTGGAATTTATCGTCAGTCCCAGCCAGACGGCATTTTTGGATGAAGATATGCGCTGGAAAATCGAAAAAGGAGAGATAAAGGTGCAGGTGGGAGCTTCTTCGGAGGACATCAGACTGGAGGATGCATTTTATATCAATGAAGATTTGTGGGTCGAAGGAAGAGAACGCAGATTTTATGCAGATGCGAGGATTTTGTTTGAAAATCCTGCGCTTCCCGACATTTTTTAAAATTACTGTAGCAGGAAGGAGCAGATTAATATGAAACAATATGAAATTTTTGAGCTGACAATGAAAGGCAGGGAACCGGAAGAAAATCAGGTGACAGTAGACGTTACCGCAGAGTTTGTGATAGAAGGGCAGAGCCGTACGGTGAAAGGCTTCTATGCGGGAGAAGGCGTATATAAGGTTCGTTTTCTGCCTATGGAGATTGGAATGTGCCGGTATCAGGTAAAAGGGATTGTGAATCTGTCCGGTGAGGAAATAGTAGAACCATCAGCAGAAAACCATGGTCCGGTGCAGTCTTGCGGTTATCACTTCCAATATGCGGATGGAACAAAATATCTTCCTTTTGGAACAACCATATATGCACTCATTCACCAGCAGGAGGCACTGGTCAATGAAACGATGCAGACACTGCAGGCAGCTCCATTTAATAAAGTTCGTTTTTGTATCTTTCCAAAACATTATTCCTTTAATAAAAACGAACCGAAATTGTTCGCCTTTGAAAAAGAGGGAGAAAGATGGAATGTAAAAAGCCCCTGTATGGCTTTCTGGGATATGTTAGAGGAACGGATTCGCCAGCTTGCGGCAATGGGGATAGAATCAGATTTGATTTTGTTCCATCCTTATGATCATTGGGGATTTGCGGATCTTAGTAAAGAGGAGTGTATGATTTATCTGGATTATGCCATCAGAAGGCTGTCCGCGTTTCCAAATGTCTGGTGGTCTCTGGCAAATGAATATGACCTGATGGAGAATTTCGAACCGGAGCGTTGGGGAGAGATGGCTGTATTTATCGGAGAAAATGATCCATGGAGGCATATGCTTAGCAATCATAACTTTGTACATCCATGGGATTTCTCTCACAAGGATGTGACCCATTGCTGTCTGCAAAGCTCTATAGCAGCGCAGATTCCTTACCTGCAGAGAGAGTATGGGAAACCAGTGATTCTGGATGAGATGGGATATGAAGGAAATATTCCGTATGATTGGGGAAATTTATCCGGATTTGAGATGGTGAACCGCTTTTGGAAGAGTTGCTGCAGCGGGGGATACGCCACGCATGGAGAGACCTTTATGGAGGAAATGAATGATGAGCAGACATTGTGGTGGAGCAAGGGCGGTACTCTGAAAGGGGAAAGTCCTGCAAGAATCAAGTTTTTAAAAGAACTTCTGGAGTCCTTCGCGGGACCTCTTACAAGCCGTATGCTAGAAAGCAAACTGCAGATTTCTGATCAAAAGAACATACAAAAAATGATTGATGACAGAGTGGAAGGAATATATGATAATCCGGTCTTTCGAGTGATGTCTAAATTGAATGATGAAGAATTCAAGCATATGCAGTATATCTTTTCGCAGCCGGAGTCTCATTATAAAGATGAGGTTTATATTTCCTATCTGGGAGATATGTGCACGATCCATAGCGAACTCAAACTGCCGGAAACCGGAAAATACAAGATTGAGATCATTGATGTATGGGAAATGACGCGCAAGGAAGTACTTACGGATGTAAGCGGGGTGGTTTCGGTCAGGCTTCCTGGTAAACCGGGAATAGCGATTCTCGCAACAAAACAGTAAATACTGGGAACGAATCAGCATAGCAGAGGAAGGCCGTATTCGTAACATCGGTTTTTCCTGCCATGGTGATACGGAAATGTTCCTGAGGATTCCGGATGTTTATGATTGGGATTACCGTGTGAAACAAAAATGCTGGTGGATTCTCAAAAAGACTCCACCAGCATTTTTGTTTAGTCAGTTTGTTCTCCGGCCCCTTCTCCGTTATTTCGGCTTATATATTCGTTACACCGAGCAATGATTTCCAGTATTTGTGTCTTAGTGAACATCGGTTCTCCTTGAAGCGGTTCTGATAGCCGGTAAAATGGAAGCGGCAGCATGAGTACCAGATAATCGGTCTTGCCCAGGTCAAAGAAATTCTGCATCCATTCCGGCGCCTGTGTTTGTAAATATGCATGAAATGCCGGACATTTGACAAACTGTACCAGAGGGGTCATGGAGGTAAAGAAAAACAGCTGATCTCCATCTTTCATTTCAATACTGCCTGTGGCAATTGTTTTTTCTGACGATATGTTCAGCAAAATATCATAAATCCCGGACTGAACTCCCCATCTATGGAGCATCGTGCTATAGACCTCAAAATCCTTACGTGAGAGTGTAAATGTAACTTCTTTTGATTCTCCCGGATTCAGATGCACCTTTTCAAAATTACGCAGCTCTTTTTCTGGTCTCTTGAAAAGTCCGTCCCGTTCGTGAATGTAAAGCTGGATTACCTGGCTCCCGGCTCTTTTGCCGGTATTCGTGACAGTCAGACTGACCAAAGTTTCCTCATCCGGTTTCATCGAATCTTTGCTTATCTGGAATCCGCTATAGTCAAAAGAAGTATAGCTCAATCCGTGGCCAAATGGATATAATACGGGGAGTTTCCTAGTATCATACCAGCGATATCCTACCAACAGTCCCTCCGAATAATTTACATGAGGCATTTCCTTATCTGCCGGTGTAAAATCAAAATACGACGGTCCATGCTCTTCACGGAGTGGGAATGTCTCTGTCAGGCGGCCGCCTGGCTCTGCTTTGCCAAACAGAACATTGGCAACAGCACTTCCATAGCCTTCCCCTGCAAGACCTGCAAAAAGGATTCCCTTTGCCTTATCATTCCATGGTGCAAGGTCATATACGCTGCCTCCGGTCAGGATGATCACTACGTCTTTCCCCTGTTCTGCCAGACAGTCCAGCATGGCACGCTGATTTTTCTGCAGGCGGATATTTGGCCTGTCATAGCTCTCCGATTCATATCCACAAGGCGCGCCTACAAATGCAAATATCAGGTCTGCATCCTGAACATCCTTCTGCAGAGCGTCCAGAAGTTCCAGGTCCGGCTCAGGGTCGATCGGCGGACGCGCTTT
>CANOBT010000201.1 GCA_947564305.1 uncultured Lachnospiraceae bacterium
AATGCCCGTTACCTGTCTTGTCATACACATCCGCACCTACAACCTCCGGCATCTGCTTTCCAAGTGTTATTCCCATGATAGCCGCTGTGTTTGCTATGATGCCAAGCGGTAGGTTCTCGTCAATCACCATGACGCATTTTTCATTCCTTAAGTCCATTTCCTATATCCTCCTTTTGATAGCAGCGGTAACGATAAATTTTGATAAATCCCGCTTTTTTATATTTCTCCGGCAGATTTCCGTCCGGTAAAAACAAAAATTCCTGCCTTTTTATGCCAATGACCCGTTCATTCATCCTTCCCACTCCCCTTTACGCTGTATTCAGAAAGAAAAAGCCCTGCGACTGCCAGCACTGTCCCCACTGCTGAAACCCTCGTCACCGGCTCCTTCAACACCAGTACAGATGTCACAACCGTTATGACGGGAACCATATAGATGTAAACGCTTGTCTTCACTGCCCCCAGCGTCTTTACCGCAAGGTTCCATGTAACGAAGCAGAGCGCAGATGCACCTAATCCCAGATATAGGATATTGAGCAAATGCGCCATATCCTCAAACCGTTCCAGTCCAATCTCAAAGTCAAACAGAAACAACGCCGGAACCATGAAAAGGATGCCGTAAAAAAATGTCCTGCGTGTAGTGACAATAACCGGATAACCAAAACTGCTGATTTTCCTTGTCAGTATGGAATAGCACGCCCATACAAAAGCCGCCTCCTGTCTGCGGCTCACGTTTTTCAGCCGATGTGGGCAGACCAGAAGCAGTGCTGTAAATCCCATGACAAAACGGAAAAACAGGATTTCCACCGGCCTAAAATCTACAAGCAGGACTTTGGTGGATATGAATGTCGTCCCCCATATAATGATTGTGAACAACGCCGCCAGATGCCCGGATATCCTTTTACTCCCCATGCTGCCCACCATCCCCGTCTTTTTCTGAAAATATTTCCTGGTAAGTTCCCGGTGCAAGCCCTATGAACTGATTGAAATAATTCGTAAAATGGCTCTGATCTGAAAAACCTGTCCTGATTGCCGTCTCCACAGGCGGAATCCCCTCGCACAACAGCTTTTTCGCTTCATTGATGCGGATCGTCTCAAGGTAACGGTACGGCGTAACACCCTTTTCTTTTGTAAAGGCCCGCAGCAGCGTTGACTTG
Organism: uncultured Lachnospiraceae bacterium; assembly: GCA_947564305.1. The sequence goes on from CANOBT010000201.1 coordinate 1,155, forward strand.
CTAAGCCCTGCACAGCGGCAGATCTGGTCTAAATAGATGCGCTCTGTGAAATGCTCCCCCATGTATTCACAGGCTTTCTCAATCTCCTGCCTGCACTCCGGGATGCAGCTTTCAAAAGGCTGTCCGTAATTCTGGAGCAGATATGAGAGTAGGAACAGCAGGGTCTCCTCCTTCCCAAACTCCCCCTTCCCTTTCATCACCATCTCATGGAGCGGGCGCAGGTGGCAGGCAGCCTCTTCATCATAAATGACATTTTTTGAAAATCCCGGCAGTTCCCGTTTCCCCGTGACTTCCTCCGCCAGATTAAGCATGATCTCCTTTGAAATATTGAAGCCCCGGTAATCAAATGTCCCTCCGTCACTCTGGACACAGGCATGGCTGTCACCCGGATTGAACAGTACGATACTGCCTTCCTCTATGGCATATTCCCTGTCCCTGCAGGAAAGCACCCGCTCCCCCTTCTCAACAAACCCAATCACATAATGCTCATGGAAATGACTCGGAAAAGGCTGTACGATTCCCTCAAAACGGTATGCTTCAAGCCTTAATTCATCATCATACACCACTGTTCTTGTTTCTTTTTTCATGTGGATCTCCTCCTTATCAAAAGCCATTTTACCGCTTATTTTTTCCTGCGTCTTGTAAAATATCTTCATTTTCACTTTCAAACATGTTAAGCCCTGCGATTTCCTTGTCTACTGTATGGGTATTTTGGAACAGTCCACGATTTTCCCCGACAAACTGCTCTTCTGTCATATATACTCCACTCGCATTTCCACTTGAACATTCTTGAAATAAAAAAAAACCGCAAACATTAATGTTTACAGGTTTTTTAACTCCCCGAGTTGGGCTCGAACCAACAACCCCTCGGTTAACAGCCGAGTGCTCTACCACCGGCATTTTTATCTCATGCCTAAATTCTACTCCCGCTTTTTACCAAATTTCTTTACACATATTAAAATCACAACCGCAGTCGCTATAAGAAACTCTGCTAAGATCACCTCTTGACCGCCTAATACATCAAATTCAAAAAAGAAAAAGCGTTCAATAAAACATACTGCAAAAAATACCAGATATACTGCGGCCGAATACAATACACAGCCTAAAATCTGATGCTGCTTTTGTTCCCGGCTGAGCATCATCTGCTGCTGTTTCTCCAGCATTTCAGTTTTCACTGACAGATCATCAATCTCCGATGACTTTAGCAGGTAGTCGGTTGAAACATGAAAAACTGCGCTCAATGCTACTATCTTTTCCAGTTCAGGTGTCGCCTGCCCACTTTCCCATTTTGAAATAGACTGCCTTGAAACATCAAGTTTCTCGGCAAGCTGCTCCTGTGTCAGATCATTAGCTTTCCTCAAAGTTAGTAGTTTTTCTGAAAAATCCATGAAATTCGCCCCTTTCCTTTTTCATCTTAAATACTGTTTCCCCAATATCCTTGTTGCCGCCTGGTAAAAGATATATTGGACAGCAAAGAACAGCACCGCCACCCCAAAAGTCACTATGACTTGTCGAAAACTGGTTCTGATGTTTGCAAGCAACGCATACATAATAGAAATCGTTGAACCTAAAACAAGGGGGACGAAAAACAACGTGGCCATCTCCTTGCGTATCTCTCCCTGTAATTGAGCATAGCTATAGCCGATAGAAAAGAGGTTGCGGTACTTACTCTTTTCTTCACTTATATCCTGATTTATTCGTAGCAAAATCAAGCTCGCTAATGAAAACAACAACAACATAACCGCCAGCAGGATAAGAACAGTTACCACCAGCTTATTTTGTGCCTGTGTTTCAAGATTTGTTTCTTTTGCTGCTATGATCGGGCTGATCTCCTGTAGTCGGCTGTATACTTTCAGCCGACTGTCAGGACTGGATACGGATACAAAATATTTCATCTGGTCATATCCGGCTTCTTTGACAATACTCTCATAATCTTCATCCGCAATGATATAAGTACGCTCTGCCTGATCTTCAATATTGTATACAATTTCCCATATTTCCTTTACAATAGTTCTGGTATACGCTTTATCACCCACCAAAAAGGAGACTGGGCCAGGTGGCTGAAATCCCCATTCAATGCCATTTTCCTTCTGAGTCCCTATATCATAATAATTTCGGTCAATCTGACTCAAAACCACAATTTCTCCATTTTGCAATCCTAAAATGTTCCCTGTAAGATCATAATAGCTGCTTTCAGGCATCACATGAACCAGACGGTTATATTCCTGTCCTTCCCATTGAATAGTTCCATCTGATATCCGGACTAAGTGGGTATCTGCCAATAACGCACTTTCCTGTGCTTCAAAATCCTTAATACTTTTTAAATCATCATTGCCAAACGTATCCATGTATAAAGTAAAATCATAAGGCATTTCAAAACTACGGTCATCATGATCGGTCGCTAACTGTACATCAATGATCAGCATGAACAAGCCAAAAATAACAATGATGGTGCAGGCCGTCAGCAGTTTTGCATATTTCTTATAATTTGTCCGTAACTGGCTGATATAAAATAAATTCTTATGGTACTTTGATGTAGAGCGCACGAAAATATTTGTAAACCAGTGTGAAAAAGACATTGTAAGGCAGTATGCGCTTACTGTCAGGAAAAGCATGGGAAAAAGAGCTGATGCAAAATTATAGGATTCCCCTTTGAAAGTAAGCAGCAACAATCCAAGTGCCAATAATATAAAACCAATATTCTGATACAGGCCGGGATGGCTAATGCTTTTATCCAGCTTTTTATAGTTCAGCATATCACTGATTTCCAACCTGTTAATATGATTTTTCAAAGAAACTGCATTTATAAGATAAACTGCTGTATATACTGCCACCACCAGAATATACCCCTGTAATGGGAATGAATGAAAATCAGTATTTAGGGCACGGTTTAAAACATTTAAAACAGTAAAATATATCAGAGTTCCTGCCAGCAGACCACACAACAAAGCCCGCAGCATTAACCTTGCAATAATCCGCAGAAAGGCTTCGCCCATACGCTTTTGGTTATACCCCATACTTACCAGAATCCCATAATCTTTTATCTTTTCGTCAAGGGTGTACGCACATAAGTAATGATAATAAATAAACGAATAGACAGAAAGGATACAGAGCAGGGCTGTCATCCATATCGGAAGGGTATACTCAATGGAACTCATAACACTGACCATCTGTGAATTGCCGGCCAATCCCGTGTAAACAAAAAACATTGCTATCGAAACAGTAAGCATAATATACATACTGTTATGTGCTTTAGTCATGATTGCTCTATGAAGTATGTTTTTCAAATAACTCCCCTCACTTTCGATGATACCGTCACAATCCTGTCATAAAATGATTGTGTTGCTTCTTCCTTTCTCAAAGTATCACATATTTTGCCGTTCTCAATAAAAACGACCGTATCGCAATAGCTCGCTACAACCGCATCATGGGTGACAAGAACAATAGTAGTCTGCATTCTCTCTTTGATATTCAAAAACGTATTTAAAATTGCTTTTGCATTTGCATTATCAAGGCTCCCCGTTGGCTCATCTGCCAGTATCAGCTCCGGTGCTTTAATAATTGCCCGGCAGATCGCCGCTCTTTGCTGTTCCCCGCCCGATGATTGCTCCGGATAATTATCTTCACAATAACCAATATCTACACACTGCAATATATCCGCATATTTTCTTTGTATCTCTGTTTCACCCAATTTTTGAAAAGTCAGGGGCAGGATTATATTCTCTTTCAATGTTAGGCCTTCCAGCAAATTGAAATCCTGAAATACATAGCCAACAGTCATCTGACGGTAAAGGTCATAATCCTGCTGCCCATAATCTCCCATATTAGATTCATTGATATAGACAGTTCCAGAAGTTGGCTTTTCAATGCCTCCTAATATCTTTAACAGTGTACTCTTACCACTGCCAGATGACCCCATGATACAAAAAATTTCCCCCTGCGGAATATTAAGTGTAACATCAGATAAAGCGCTTTTTGCTGTTCCTTTTGATTGGTAAGACTTCGACAGGTTTTTAATCACTATATGGTATTGCATATTCCTATCTCTCCATTTTTTTCTTATTATTTCAGTAATACAGCTTAAGCTCTAAGCCACTCACCAAAACCCTTGTTTCACAATACCAAAATACCCGATTGCATTCCATATAGACCTCTGTACACCCGCGCAACCAGTGGTAGAATTTTGAAATCAATTCGTAGAATTCCCCAAATCCCGGCTTTTCTGTCTTACTTATTTAATTCTCCGGCATTTACCAACGCTGCCCCATGCGCCCTCGCCTCCTTCTCATGCCAGCCCCCACCCGTCGTACATATCAGCACCTCATCCCCGTTTCCGTTATACACATGGGCGTCTCCCCCCAGTATACGGCTCTCCCAACAGGAGGCACAGCCACCGCTCGTCATCCTCCCTGATTTCCTTCATATCAATCTTCCCCATCAGAGCCGCCCTGTCCAGCGTAACTTTGGCAAACTCGCTTTTCCGCAGGGCAAGGAACTGATTCCCATATAGATGTTCTGCGCCGCATCCTCCCTCGCAAGGGCCGTGACCTTCTCCCGGATGGAGTCCGTTAGCTTCCAGCCTTTCTTGGATGGCGGATGTATATTTTTGATTCCCGTTATCTCCATGATAAAATGCCCTTTCTGCGAAAGTCGCCCATGCTCCCCGATTTGCCTATCCACCGGAAATTGGGGATGCCTGCCTTGCACTGCAGGTAGAAACTATTAAATCGGGAAGTATCATTCATCCACATCCCCTCTTCCGTTCTTCTCTATTACTTCATCTAAAAGCTATTCCCATTAAATCAAATGCATCCCACAATTATATCACAGATATTTCCTACTTCTACTAAGTGATATAAAATGCTAAATATATTTAATAGTCTTTTTATACAAGTCCCATAACCTTAATCTACACCCACTTCCCAATGCATTTATTCCATAGCATTCATAAACATCTCTATCTTCAACTTCAAACAATCCGTGAAATTTATCTTTCTTTCCTACATAAACGGTATTATCATAATTCAAAAAGATAGGATTTCTCTTAAATTGATCACCAGTAATATCTATGATTGTATATCTGCCTGTAACCAGCCATGCATGTGATTGTCCGTTTTCTTCTGGTTCACCCCAATATGTACCGCAGACATAAGTCGTTTTGATTCCATTTTCCAATAAATACTGAGCTAATAAATCACTTGCATCACCACAACATCCTCGCGGAAAACTTCTAAATATGATATCACCATCAAACTCACCTGCCTCTAAAGCTAAATCAATCGCTTTCCTAAATTCAGTTGCCAGTTGTACAATTTTTTTCATTTTTCCTGTTCCATTCATATTTCACTTTCCTCAATCAGTCACTTTTCCCGTAATGATTTTTTTAGGTGTCCATTTGTTTTGAATTCCCAATTCTTCAATTATTCTTTCCATTCCTGAATCTTTTTCCCACGGACACTCCATTAATAGCCAGTAAATTTCAAAGTTCATATCATCTTCTAAGCATAAAATTACTGTAAGACATTTTTCAATTTTTAACTTATACATGAATAATTGCGTCACCCTGCTTGCATGTACCGTGTCTAATACTTTTTGGGATATAAATAAAATACTATGTTTTTGCCCATCAGCAGGTTTCATAAACATATGATCCCTGTATATTCCCCTTTGAGCTCCTTCATATAACTTTGAAAATATATCTGTAAAAGTATCTATCTCCACTCTGTTAAACATTGCAAGAATCTGGACAATTTCTCTATATTCAATCGAATCTTTATTTTCTTCTACCAGCCTTTCTTTATAATGATTCAGAATCCACTTGAAGGACTCAATAAAACTGTTATCAAAAAGCTCCGCCCCATATTTATCCAAAAGAAATTTACTTAGACATATTTCTTCCTTCTCCCTCACTTCTTTGTCAACTTCATAATACCGTTCCCTGAAATATAGATACTCCAGTATATCTTTTGGAATTACAAGCCTGTCACAGCATATATCAAAATCTTTTTCTGTAAAACCATGCAGAATCCCATGCAATCTATTACAGCTTATAATCTTAGGATATTCAGAGACTATATTATTCTTCAAAATGATAATTCCCGAAAAAGTCCCTTGTTTTTCTAAAACAATCGAATCTCCTCTTTTGTTTACAAAACCTGGCAATCCTTCGACTTGTATATTATGGAATGTGTCTACCATCTGGTCTTTTGCCTTTTTGATCTGTTTAGCAACCCATTTTTTATCACCAGCTTCTACGGATGTTCCATTCCTCGTTTTTACCTGGAAAGCTAACAGATCATTTCCTATGTTGATTATCAAATCTGCTAATTCTATATTTGTTCCCTTCCCTATGTCTTTATGGGAAAACCACAGATCTCCAAATACAAATTCCCCATAAAATACTTTCAAGGCAATTTTCTCTGTATCAACCTCTCCGTCTATTCCAACTTGATCTTTTCTTGGTTTCAAAGTCTCACATCCCTTTTCTATCTGTTTTAAATACATTACCACATTTTCCCTATATATTCTATCTGAAAAACAGCACGTTATCCTGTATCGCACAATTCGCAAGCAATGCAATCTTCCGTAAGATTGCGTATTTTGGAGAATTTCACGTTACCGTGAAACCCTCCAAAATGCTTGTTGGTGACATATCCCCACCCCCCTTAAGATCATCACCTTCGGTGATGGCTACGCGTTCCGTTGGAACACTAAAAAACAAAAGCAGGAAAAAGTCTACTGCCGTGACTTCTGTGTTTCCCTCTGCGGTTCCCGCCCGGTGGGGATGTCCAGCAAGTGCTCCACATTGGCCCGGACATTATAAAGCTCCTTCATATCCGCTCTGGCCTGCTTATAGGACGAATAGGCTCTCCGTTTCTGCTCCAGAAGCCCGGCATATTCTTCCCGCAAGGATTTGACGGATGGCAGCTTTGTGATCCCCAGCCCGTCAAAGTGTTTCTTCGCCGCCTGGTGCAACAGGATTTCCGTCTCATGGGCCGCACGGAATTTTTTGCTGTACCCAGCTTTCCGGTATTCCACGTACACCGCCCTTGTCTTGGCATAATTTACGATCTGTTTCTGCAGCTCCCCGTTGTCCGTCATCTGTGATTCCAGCTCTTTGATCTGCGCCGACAGTGCATTAAAACTGGCGGTAGCGGCGTCTGATTTTTTCTGCAGATCCTCATAGCTCATATCCCCATGCTCTTTCAGGTAGATCACTGCCTGGGAGAGCTGTTTTAAGTTGAACACCTTCGCCCAGCATTCATACCCCGGCCCCTTGCCGGAACGGATTGCCGCCTCAATATCCACCAGCAGTCCGACTTTGGAAACCGGCTTTTGGGGAGGAATACGGCGCGGCCTTACCGTCCGCGTGCCGGCGATCCGTTCTCTGATGGCCTGCTTGATTATTCTAACGCTTGAGAGCCACTAATTTAGCGCTTGGGAGCCATCTGCGATTTAATACTTGAGAGCCATCTCAAAACACTAGATATTGTATACCCGTCTTATACCACTTATGAGATTATCCCAGAATTACTTTGAAACTGCAAGGATAAATACACTGCATTGCAGCTCCAAAGCAATTCTGGGGTAGGGTAATCAAGCGGTTAAGGATAATTATACGCTGATTATAGAGGTACTACATATTGTGGTGGCTCTGAAGGATTAAAATATACGTATACAGATGGCTCCGAAGCATTAAAACAGTGGCTCTCAAGCATTAGAATAATCACAACGCCCTTGGTGTTCGGCTATATCCTTCCCACTGCCGGGTGGATTCGGGACTTTCACCCGTTAGAACGTGCGCCCGCCGGGCACACACAAAGAAAACCCGCAAACACTAATGTTTACGGGCTTTTCTGAACTCCCCGAGTTGGGCTCGAACCAACAACCCCTCGGTTAACAGCCGAGTGCTCTACCATTGAGCTATCGAGGATTATATTGAAATACACCTTCAAAACTGCATACAAAGAAATCTTTCCATCCAACCGCCTATCTGGTTATGCCCTCGACCGATTAGTAACAGTCAGCT
>CANOBT010000202.1 GCA_947564305.1 uncultured Lachnospiraceae bacterium
AATTTTTCCAGAAAAGTGGTAACCATGAATCCGGGAATCCCCTTGTATGCAAAAGTTCCGACAACGCTCTCTTCCTTGCTTTTTTCTCTTCCATCCATATCTCCACAGGAAAAATATCTTCCGAAATCATTATTGAAAATACATCAAACCCAGCAATAAACGCCGCATTTGAAAACAGGTCGCTGCAAAAATACTCATATTCTACATAGAGGTCCAAACACTCTTCCTGAAACACCCACTCCTTTTCTGTTCTTGATAAAATCAAATTGGACAGACTCGAACAGGCCAGACTTGTGTGATATCTCTCATCAAATTTTTCCCAATAACGCCATAAAAGCAAAATACATAACGCTGTATGAATGTCTTCTGTATATGCCATCATATCATACCCTAAAGCTTCTATCCAACCTCCCAAAAAAGAATCCCTGTCAATTCTCATAATCTCCTGAAACGTCATACTAATACTATCTACCTTTCTTCATAAAAATGGAAAAAACTATCAGCTATTTCCAATAATTTTTCCAGTACATACAGTGCAACAAAGAAATTCCAATTAAGGTTCCTAAATGTAATTCCATGTTCTATATCTTCGCCGATGTAAAACCCAATGATATAATATCTGCCCTTTTTCACATGGCTTTTGACCCACTCTCGTGCAACAGGCTGTTCCACAATACGAAGCGCCCGTCTGATACGCTCATGTTCCCTGGCAAACTGATTATGTATGATATCCTTGTTATCTGCCGCAAACTCCAGATACTTTATGATTTTTTCACTGTACAGATATATTGCGGCCCTCCCATATGGAAAATCAAGGCAATCCAGGACCGGTCCAGGAATTTCCCCAAACAGCCCTGTCTGGATTTTGGTAAATAATTGCTTCTGATATTTGCTGATGTAATCAGCCCGTACCGTATCATCCCAGGATAGCAAATCCTCAGAATCTACATCCATGACCGTTTCTGCAACTGACAAATCAATAAATTCCTTTTGAAAGGATGACCAGTTGATAAAAGCTTCCCATAACTCCCCGCCGATTCCTTCCATAACATTTACCAGGCTGCTACGGCAGGAGTTCTTTGCTGCATAGTCAACTTTGATATTCAGCAGCTTAACAGATTGAAAATGCAGTTCTATATCTCCATGGGCCAATTTTTTAAAAAACACACAAAATAGCTTTATTGGAATTGAAATATTACAGTCCTTATCTTCTAACAGCTTCTGTATTTCTTCTTCAACATCAAAATCAAATGGCGTTAAATTACCTGTCATAACTGTGTTAATATTCATCATGGCTTCTCCCTGAAAACCGAATAACCTTTAAATGCATCAAAATAATAAATCCCGCCGTTCCACTCCTGTTCAGACAGAATCTCAACCACACATTTCAAAAGCAGATTTGCTGCCAACAGATTCGTAACCAAATGCTGCGGCTGCCTCATATTCACCCGCTGACAGCTCTCCTCGCTTCTTGGCAGGGAATCGTCCTGCAGGATTTCCGGAAAATAATGTACCCGGTCAGGGGATATCTCGCTTCCTGCAATGCGCACACCTACAACAACTTCTCCAACTGAATACTCATTCGCAGAATCCAGATAGAAACAGGAAATGCTCTTCCGGAAATATGCATGCAGTACTTTTCTGCACGCATGATTATCCACACACCCAATCAGGATCGTTACATAGTCTTCCTTTTCAAATTTCTCCAGTTCATATACATGGTTCAGATATTCCGGATAATAACTGCAGGTTACCTGAAATGCCTCCTGTAAAATCTCCGCCATAACAGCCGCCTTCTTCCGCCCGACATCCTCCGGGAGGAACGGCTGTCTGGAGACATTATGTTCCTCCACCAGATCGCCGTCTATTAACAGTATGCTGCAGCTGTTTTTAATGGAGGCTCTATATAAAAATCTGCCAAGTTCTTTGATAAAATTACCTCCGGTTCCCCCGCAGCCAACAATAATAATATTATATTTCATGCCTCTGACCTTCCTTCAAAAATATCCTCTAATGCCACTTCACCGAATATGCCTGCGACACCTACTCGAAGCGCATACCCAGGCGTATGCCTGTCCAGATTTCCAAACACCATATACAGCCGTATGCCTTTCTCGTCTTCATTATCTACGCTCGAAAAAAAGGCTGAATACATTCCATGGCTATGGATATCCATAACCAGAATATATTTCTGCTCCATCTGCAGATCTCTTTTGAATTTTACGGAACCTCTGGTTACACACTGCTCTGGTTCAAAGAGAATGTAGGATTCTTTGGAATTATCATAGAAAATCTGCAGCGCATGCTCAAGCGCCGGTGTTTTCTTAAAAATCCTGATTACATCCTCCAATATCCGTCTCGGAATTTTGTGGGCAGACAGCTGAAATGCTGCCTGATCCTTTTTTGAGCTGTTACATCTGAAAACGCCAAATGGCGTGGTTTCCACACGCCATTTGTCCTGATACTCATCTTCTATGATCTCATGCTTCCATCCTGGGTTCAGCGGCCGGATTTCAAGCCCTTTCCTTGAACTGATCAATACCGGCACAACAAAATGCCTCTGATCGTACTGCATATCCGTCCTGTCCTTCGTATATTCGGGATAAACACCTTCGAGTACCTCTCGGATCTCCTCCAGGGTCGCGGAACGTTTCCCCTGAATATCCTCCGGATTAATCGTAAGGGAGAATCCGCTCGCCCTTACTTCCACTGGAATTGCAACCGATTTATCCTTCTCTTCCTGCCCCGATTTCATAACTGGAAACAGATGATTCTGCTCCTCAATATAGGCAAATCCACACTCAGAAAACTCCGGATAATGACTGGCAAACTTCTGTTGAAGCTCTGCCTCTGTCACCTCTGAAACGCCGAAATCCTCCTCCCCATATGTTTCCTGTATCCCAAGATATCCAACCGTAACAGGGAAGGTATACTTTTTCCCGCCTGGAGCATTTCTCTCCATAAATGGAATCAGCAGCTTTTGTTTTTCATCATACTGGAATCTGCAGCCGTCATATTCAGGATGTGCTTCTACCCACAATGCCCTTATCTCATCCAATGACATCTTTGTGTCCAGCCATAAAGACTCCGTACCGGCTGCTACTTCCAATGGGAATTCCAGCTTATCTTCATTCGTAAATTCCTTGTACATAATCTCCGGCCGGATATAGGTTTCTATTCCTTCTTCTTTTTCTTCTACATTCATAACAGAAATTTTGAAGAAGATACCAGCCAGTTCCCTGAATGTGCTGCGGATGTTTTTCTTGAGCGTATCTTCACTCCACGTACCCGCGGCCTCATCATAAAATACATGACGCAGATGCCCTGCACAAAATGAAACCGGCAGCTTGTAATTTGTTCCCTGCTTCTTTTCCTTCTTTTCTTTTTTTTCTTTCTTTTTAGGCTTTGCAGATGCCTTCTTTTCATCCTTCAGTTCTTCTTCTGTAATTCCAAAAATATCAAATAGATCCATTCCTGTCCTCCTTCTTTATAATACCCTTAATCAGGGTGCCAATATTTCCCCTGTCGCTCATTACAAGCAGCTTTTCCGGGAATTCCTCTTTTTCTTTTAATTTCTCCAGCACATTGCGCAGGTTGTCTGTCTTCCATTTCACCGAGCGCTCCGCAGTAAAATAATCATTGTTGCAGGGACTGTCATAAAACAGAGAGCATACAACATCTAATTTCCTTAATTCCGTAATCTCCGGCAGACTGTTGCTCCCCCAGCACACTTGATGTGACTGCACATTTACATTTCCATACGGATAATTATATAAAACAGACTTCTCATTCCACTGTGTACCCGTCAATGCATATACCTCCGTTGAACAAACCCGCCCGTGTATAATATGAAAACAGAACAGAAGTGCAGGAAACGGGATTATGTACTTCGTCTCCTCAAACTGTAATGGGATTCTCTGCTTTGAAACTGTCAGCAGCATATGCCCGCTTATTGTCATATCGGATTCCCTCCGGATCGTCCCATCATAATAATTCTGAGGCAGCCTGCCAATTCTGTAGAACACATCCATATTCCGGGCATTTTTCATTGCTTCCAGCAGTCTGTCAACATCCACATACTTTGCACTGCGCGTTTTGTCTCCCCGGATTACTTCTACATGTGCAGCATGATAATAATTACCGCCAAATTTTTCATCATCCAATGTTATAACCGTCTTCATACTCAGTACCTCATATTAAATAGCCCTTCTCATTGCTGTACTGCATCCTGGCATGGATTCCAGTTTAATCACCGGATAATCTTCCTGCAGTTCATTATTTAAGATAGTCCCCAGATGATTTAGCAGATAAACAATATCTTCCAGAGAAGCCTTTTTTAGACATGCTTTATTCCCTGAAACAATTCCCATTACCTGTTTAAAATCATCGTTATCTCTCGGTTCTACTTCCTCCAGTTTATCAATCAGCGCTATCAATTCATTTACTTTTATCATATTCCTTCCTTTCAATGTGCAAATCCACAGTAATTCAGCACATAATCAAACCCAAGCCCATTTTCATACAGCGGGCGCATACAATAGTTGTAAAGCCTATAGTCATCAGACTTCATCCTCTCAAAGCGGTTGGGATGAGGTTCCAGCTGTACTCCCATGCAGCAGTAGACACAGCCGGATCTGTAAACCCCTGTATTTTGGAACACGCCATTGCGGCACTCTATTGTCCCATAGATACTGCAAATGTTGAGATTATTTACGGCAATATACCGTAGGATATCCTGACGGGTCCAAAAACCTAGAGGCTGGGATTTTGGGTGCTTTGCATCATATACATTGCAGCCTGTACGGTTATATTCCCTCTGCCTTCTGTACCCTTCATCCTGTGTGATCCCAATATAGGGAACCCTGCCTGTCTCCTTGTTATATGCATAAATTGGCTGCTTTTTCGTAATGTCACAGCACAGTTCGCTGATATCAAAAGGCGCATTTACAAGGAATTTCCACTTTTCGGCCAGCTTTCCAAAACTTCCTCTTTCGTCTCCGTTCAGAAGATAATTTCGATAACGGGCGCTTAGGTTGCCATGCCGCAGCTTTCTGATCTTTGCTGCCGTCTCTTTACTGACCAGCGGGTATCCATGCACTTCCAGCACTTCCTTGAATGACATCTTTGGCCTCAGAACAGTCACATTATCATATAAAGAAACAAATCTGACGATTTCCGGATACTCAAGCCCGGTATTCACAAATACCAACGGAACATCCCCGACCGTTTTTCTGACAAGATCAACAAGTACCGTCGAATCCATCCCGCCCGAAAAAGATACATAGACGTCACCCTCGTGGAAATCATACCAGTCCTCAATTCGCCTCCTGGAGAGGATAAGCTTCTCTTCAAAAGGAAGATACTTTCTCTGGGCAAACTGCCATTCATTCAGTTTCAGTTCATTGTCCATTATAAACATCTTATCCGCCCTCTCCTATAAAGCCATAATCAATCTCTTCTCCTGCCAGGTATAGGATAAAAACTGCGACTTCATATAAAAAAAAGTCCTGAGAAATGCTTTTTTCCTTCATTCCATCAGAACTTTTTCCTGTATTTGCTGCCTGTCTCTTTTTGAATCTGGCCAGCCACCCCCGGGCGGTTTTTACCGCATGATCCTTATTCCCGATAATCCTGCCGTTCTCCAGTCTTGCCTCTTCCAAAGTAACTGTCTCTGCTGTGTCAAATTCATAATTCCCTATATTCAGTTTGTTTTGGAAATATTTTAATGCCTGATACGAAACATGCAGATTTTTTACCACTGCGCTTACCTCGTATTCATCGAATATTTCACCGTCCTCGATCATTTCCGCATAACGGAATGCGTCCGCGGAATAGGCATAATAGAATCCCAGCGACATATGATAGTTATAATCATCATTTCCCGCTGACATCCCATGAGACCTTAGAAATTCCTGGACATCTGTATCCTCCTTCTTCTTCACTCGATCTGCCATTTTCTTCTCTTTGTTGTACGCATAACAACTTCCTCCTTCTATTAATATTTTTGCATAAAAAAACATCTGGCATAGTACCAGATGCAAAATTCTTCCCACGCTTCCCCCTGATGATAGATAAAAACCTGTTACCAGGGATTTCACGCCTTCTCCTCTTCCTAAGAATCAGAGTATGAAAAGAATCTTTATGCGTTCATTATATTGCATACGAAGCAGAATGTCAAAAACTTTATAATGTTAATCCACACTAATTCCAACCGCCCTTTTCTCTTATTTGACATTTTACAAGCATAAAATACAAAACCTTACTGTTAGGGTGAAATGTATCCGCAGCCTTTCCCTACTTCGGAGGCTCCACCCTTACTTTCACTAACTCATTCGCTGCACGGACAAGGTTGTCCCGGTAAGACAGATTCTTATAACGTTTGATCTGAATCTGTGTGACCCCCATCTGCCTGGCTACCTGCTCCGGGCTTGCTTCATATGCAAACATTGTGACCGCACAAGTATTTCTCAGCGCTTCTGCACTGTAATTCGGTACGCCGGCAAGTTCTGTATATTTCTTCATGAGCCTGCTGATATACATGGTATTCAGCTTATTCCCGCGGCTGTTATAGAACAGATATTCATGTTCCTGCCTCTGGGCAATATACTGCCCTAAAATCACAAACACATCCTCCGGTATAAAACAGGGGTCCTTCCGGCTTGGCAGTTCCGCATACACACCATTGTCATATGCAACAATATCACACAGCTTCAATCCTACAATCTCTGTCGATGAAAGCCCTACCCTCTGAAGCAGGGCAAAAATACAATATGCCTGGAGGTCATCCTGCGCTTCGGTAAATATCTTATCAATATGTTCTACCGGGATCGTCTTTGCGTATTTATCTATCTTTGCAATCCTTTTTAAATAAGGAAGGAAGTAGTCCCGAAATGATGCCGGGACCTTGTATTTCCCACGCTCATCACAGATATATTCAGCCAGGGAATGCAGTTCACGGATTTTCTTTGCCATTGTGCTTGGCTGCATCTTTCCAGTCTCCATTTTCTTCTGCAAATATTCAAAATAGACTTCTGCTTTTACATGGTCCAACTGTAAAAAATCACTTTCGCAGAACCACATAAATTCGGTCACATCCACTTCATATGACGCAATACTGACTTCATTACGGAAATGTGCGGTAAAATCTGGCCAGATTACTTGCAGAAACTGGTCGGAAGCGTGTATGCTGTTCATTTGGCCTGCCCTCCCCTGTTGACTGATCCGCGGAAGCGGATTCACGATATGTTATAAGTATATATTCATACTATAACATATTTTATGGATAAAAATCAAGTGGTACATAAATCACTTGATTCCTCCGCACAATCCTCTACTTTAAAATTCCCGCCATACGCAGCAGATACCGTGCATTTGTAGTCGTACAGCGTCCTTCCCTTAATTTATAGTCAAAAAGGATCCTGTTTCCCTTATAATGCTCTGTAAAATGATAATTTTTCGCATCTATGCCTAAATCATTTTCCAAATCACACAGCTCAAAATCATGAGTGGTAACCAACGTGAAAGTATATGGCCTTGACAAATTCCGTATGGTCTCTTTAGCCGCAAAAATCCTGTCCTTTGAATTTGTTCCTTTGTAGATTTCATCAATCAGTGAAATCATGGGAACCTGCTTTTTACTGACCTCAATCATCTGCTTGATACGCAGCAACTCTGCATAAAATGTGGAGATTCCCTCGTTCACGTTATCCTCCGTGCGAATGGATGTACATAACTCCATAAGAGAGAGCCGCAGATTTGACGCAGTGCAGAATCCACCGGCATAGGCGAGGGCTAAATTAATGCCTATGCTGCGCATAAACGTTGTTTTCCCTGACATGTTGGAGCCTGTTATAATGCAGGCGCTATGGGTCAGATTAATATCATTTCCTACTGCCACTGGTTCCTTTATCAACGGATGTCTGATATTTGAAGCTTTTAATATGGGACGTCTGAAATCCACAATTACAGGCAGACAGTGTGACTTCCTGGTATGACAGATTACACTTAAACTTACTAAGGCTTCAGCCTTTCCCAATTCCTTAACCCAAGACTCCAAACTGTCCCTATAATTATCTTTCCATTTCCCATATCTCTCCATGCAATAATAATCATGCAAAAATAGTCCGTTATAGAGCACAAAGGCATAGATATTGTGGCGTGCGCACACAGAGTCAGAGATCTCCTCCAGCTCTTTTAAGGCAGCGGAAGCAGTACCATTTTTCTGCAGGGTTTTCTGCAATTCTCTAAGATAGGGGCTGTCAAATGACTCCTGCTCCAAAAGCTGAAACAATTTCCGGTACGGGGTAATGGTCTTATTCATCTGATAGATCGGTGATAAAACCTTGTTGTTCCAATAAAATCCAAGGAAGGCAGACATCAACTGAACAAATGCGAGAAGAACAAAAAGAGGCATTGTCAAATATCTGTAGATTCCCAATAAGGCAGAAAATAAAAAGGTCAGCGTAAGAAGCGGGAAAAATCTAATGAGTATCCGGTAAACCATGGGAAAATAATTTCTCACTTTCAGGGTTTGAAAAAAGTTATCCATCATTTTTCTGGATTTATCATATTCGGTCTCTCTCAAACGCCTTGCACCGGCTTCAAGTTCCATACAAAATTCCGGCTTTTGCGCCAGCTCTGCAACTGCCTGCTGGCGGCTTTTCATCTCCTGGGCTATCTGCAAAGCAGAATCCGGTGCTTGCCCTTTGCCCGGCAGGCTCAGCCAAAGGGCAAGCTGATCCTGGCCCCAAATGGTGCTTGCTGTGCAGATGTATTGATAAAGAGAGCTTTTGCCAAACAAATCCAAATCCCTGGCCTCTAAAAAACCATCACTTAAATACCGCGATCCGTCCACAGGAAAGCTTTTCCATCCATCGTCAAAACGTGCCATGTAATCCTTCACAACAGACTGCGAATCTTTCAGGCATGCCTGTTCCTCTTCCAGCTTGCCATGATAGATCACCAACAAGAGAAAGGCAAGTCCAAACCCGGCAGCAAGCACAAACAGCGCAGGGCTTTTCTGCTGATACCCAAACAAAAGAAGCAGTCCTGCAATGACAAAAGTAATGCCGCGCAAAAGAGATACCCTGTCGGATACCAGGGCCAGTTTATCTAATTTTTTCTGGCAGGATTCATACCGTTTCTCATACATAATATAAGTATTTTGTTTAAGATCTTC
>CANOBT010000203.1 GCA_947564305.1 uncultured Lachnospiraceae bacterium
TATAATATAGGCAGTAATTTAAATGTAAAAAAAATAAGTATGTATCAAGCAGACTTACCAGAAGTAAATTTGAGTAAGGCAAATTTACAAGAATCGGATTTACGGGAAGCGAATTTGTATAGAACAAATTTAAGTAGGGCAAATTTACAAGGTTCAGATTTGCGGGAAGCAGATTTAAACGAGGCAAATTTAAGCGAAGCAAATTTGCAAGGAGCAGATTTGCGGGATATATATTTAGAAACATCGAATTTAAGCGAAGCAAATCTACAAGGAGCGATATTAGATGGAGCAAGTTTATATGATGCTAAATTGGTTGGAGCATATTTATATGGGACAAGTTTGTATGGGGTAGATTTAGACAGGGCAGACTTAGAAGCAGCAAATTTAAGAGAAACAGATTTGAGAGAAACGAATTTTAGAGGAGCAAAGTTGAGTGAAGCAGATTTGAGTGAAGCAGATTTACAGGATGCAGATTTAAGAGGAGCGGATTTAAGCTATGCAAACTTAGGAGGAGTAAATTTAAAAGGAGCAGATTTAAGAGGAGCGGATTTAAGCTATGCAAACTTAGGAGGAGCAAATTTAAAAGGAGCAGATTTAAGAAAGACAAATTTATATAGCACAATAGTAGATGAATCTAATGTAAAATATTTAGAGGATAAATATGATTTAAAATTAACAAAAGTATATATTATTTCGAAACAGAAGACTATAACTTATGAGGAATATTGTAAAAGAAAGTAGCGGTGGCGCTAAAAAGATTGTTAAGGAACCGCAGAGTTGCTATACAGTGACATTGCGTTAACGGCGGGAGAACCTGTCTTCTCCGTCATCAAGTGCAAGAGGGAGGTATGCGAATCAATGAAAGGTATGCCCCATAATGGGCATATCTGTTCGACCTGGAAGTAAGACTGTTTGCAGGATTTTTAACGAAAATAGTTGTTGAGTTCAGATGGTTATGATATAACTATAGAAGAGTTACTTCAGACCGCTTTAGGTTAGAAACAGAAAATCCGACAGAATGACAAAAGAAGTATGAAAAGATTTATGAAAGGATTTTTTCAGAAAGGAAACTGACAAGTGATGAAAGAATTACAATATCCTTTTGATGCAGAATACATTTTACGCAAAAAGAGAGCATTAAAAAGGGACTTGCTATCGCAAAGAGTGGAGGGATTTTTAGATATTCGTGTAGCTATATTAGGGGGAGGTACAACGAATGACATAAAAAATATATTGGAGTTATTCTTGTTGGATTACGGCATTCGTCCGGCATTTTATGAATCAGAGTATAACCGGTATTATGAGGAGGCTATGTTTTCAAATCCAGAGTTAGAAGCATTTCGACCAGATTTGATTTTTTTCTGTACATCTAATAGAAATCTTTCTGAATATCCAAATCTGTTAGATAGCGAAAGTGATGTAGAACGGAAGCTAAACGCTGAATTTTCTAAATATGAAAGCATGTGGGAACGTGTTGCCGGAATATACCACTGTCCGATCATTCAGAATAATTTTGAATTGCCTTATTTTCGGTTGTTGGGAAATAAGGATGCAAGTGATCTGCATGGACGGGTGAATTTTATTTCCAGGCTCAACATGCTTTTCTATGAATATGCTCAAAAAAATGATAATTTTTATATCCACGATATTCTGTATGAATCTGCCTCTTATGGTCTGGAAAAATGGTCGGATCCTTTTTACTGGCATATGTATAAATATGCGCTATGTGTGCCGGCAATCCCCTATACGGCTTTTGGAGTGGCAAATATTATTAAATCAATATATGGGAAAAATAAGAAAGCATTGTCTTTGGATTTGGACAATACATTATGGGGCGGTGTTATAGGAGACGAAGGCGCGGAGAACATTGAAATTGGACAGGAGACACCTTTGGGGCAGAGTTTTTCTGAGTTTCAGGAATATCTTAAACTGCATAAACAGTTAGGAATTCTATTGACCATCAATTCAAAAAATGATAAGGAAAATGCACTGAGCGGTCTGAGGCGCTGCGACAGTGTGCTGCATGAGGAAGATTTCACACTGGTTAAGGCAAACTGGAACCCAAAGAGCCAGAATCTTTTAGAAACGGCGGAGGAACTGCACCTGTTGCCGGAGAGCTTTGTGTTTGTCGATGACAATCCTGCGGAACGGGAAATTATCCGCGTCCAGGTTTCGGGGGCGGCAGTTCCGGAAATGACAGACGTGGAGCATTATGTCAACATTTTAGACCATTCAGGTTTTTTTGAAGTAACAAATCTGTCGGAAGACGATATAAAACGGAATTCCATGTATCAGGAAAATGTACAGCGGGAGAAAGCGAAGCAATGTTTTCAAGATTACACGGAATATTTATGTTCCCTGGAAATGGTGGGGAGTATCAGAAGTTTTGAGCCGATGTATATGTCCAGGATTTCACAGCTTACGAATAAGAGTAACCAATTTAATCTGACCACAAAAAGATACAGCCAAAGTGAGATTGAGGCAGCGGCGAAAAATAAGAGTTATATAACGCTTTATGGAAAACTAGAAGATAAATTTGGCGATAATGGTGTTGTCAGTGTGATTATTGGAAAAATTCAGGGTGAAGAGCTGCATATAGAACTATGGATTATGAGCTGCCGGGTGTTAAAACGTGATATGGAGTTTGCGATGATGGACGAACTGGTACAAGAATGTAAGAAGCAGGAAATCCACAAAATTTTTGGCTATTACTATCCGACCGCTAAAAACGAGATGGTAAAGGATTTTTACGGACTTCAGGGATTTACAAGGATAGAGGAGTCTTCAAAAGGGGATACCGTGTGGGTATACGAGGTGACAGAGGACTATCAAAATAAAAACAATGTGATCAAAGTCAATGGCAGGGGGAATGATGTATGATATTTCACCATATTGGCATTGCATGTGCCGACATTGAGGAGATGAAACAGTATATAGAGTATCTTTATGGTACGGCGCATGTTTCAGACAAGGTATATGATGAACTTCAGGAAGCAGAATTGTGCATGGTGACGCTGAAAGATGGAACCAAGGTGGAACTGGTAAGTGGGAAACCAGTGGAAAAATTGGTGAAAAAGCGGCAATTTTTGTATCATATCTGTTATTCAACAGAGGATATTGATAAAAAAATAGAAGAATTTGAAAGCATGGGGGCAAAAATGGTGTCTGAGCCGAAGCCAGCTGTATTGTTTCATGGCAGAAAAGTGGCATTTTTGATGACAAGGCTAGGATTGACAGAGCTTTTGGAGGAAAAGAGGGAGGAGGAATGATGGATCAGATACAGGAATTTATCACACAGGTATCTAAAAAAAATGAATTTCAAAAAAAATATCTGGAAAACTGGAAAGCAACAGATGAGGAAAAACAGGAATTAGATACCATCCTTCATTTTTTTAAAGAAGAATTTCAGTATGATATGGATTTTATTACAGATGCGTATTTGTTCATTAATAACATGGTGATGGAAGAAACCTATTATTTTGCACGTCATGGGAACTACAGGAATTCTACCTTTGAAGAGGTAAATAAGATTGTCTATGATAATCCGGAATATATGGAGAAATATATGATGGGACTGTCGATTTCGGATTATATATGGATTAACCATATCAAGATGCTGCGGTACTTTGAAGAAAATAACAGGATTTTGTCCGGTAGGAGGTATCTGGAGATTGGGCCTGGGTTTGGCCAGTATTTAGTGAAGGCGTTGACGAATTGTGATTTTTTGGAATACCATGCCTGTGATATCAGCGAGACATCGGTGAGACGGAGTAACCAGTATCTAAGATATCGGAAGCTTGCTCAGAGCTGTCAGGTAGAGAAGAAGGATTTTTATCAATATGAAACAAATTTTAAATTTGATTGTATTGTAATGGGGGAAGTCCTGGAACATGTAGAACGTCCCCAGGAAATGTTGGAAAAAATATATGACTTATTGGACGAGACTGGAAAAGCATTTGTGACTACAGTAATCAATGCACCGGCAGTGGATCATATTTTTTTGTTTCGAAGTATTGACGAAGTGTTGGATATGGCTAAAAAAATCGGTTTTTCAATATTTGACTACATGTATGCTACAGAAGGTGATATTCCGTTGGAGAAAGCTGTGAAAAGGAAACAGGCAATCAATATAGCCATGATATTAGATAAAAAGTGAAGAAAAGAGGAGAGAAAAAGCATGACAAGAGAACAAGTTTACGAGAGGCTGACAAGGGTATTTCAGGAAGTATTCGACGATGAAAGTATTGTATTGGAGGATAGTACAACGGCCAGGGATATTGAGGATTGGGATTCTTTTGAGCATATAAACCTGATTGTTGCCGTGGAGGATGAATTTTCTATGAAAATCCCCATGGGGAAGGTCACATCTATGAAAGATGTAGGAGAAATGGTGAATATCATTCTGGAGTTAGGTAAGTAAGGAGACTGGAATATTATGACAGTGACTTCGTTTTCCTTTCTGGCTTTTTTAGTGGTTGGCGGGTTATGTTACTATATGTTTCCGAAATCCTGGCAGTGGGTAGAACTGTTGATTTTAAGCCTGATATTCTATTGTCTGGCTGCAACACCTTATACATTGCTCTTTATTTTGCTATCTACAGGGACTGCCTGGACAGCCACCAATTATCCTTTCGGTAAAAGTGAGTGTTGTACTGAAAACAAGCATATAGCACTACTGCTTGTGGGCACTGCGATTTTCTTGAATAGTACATTATGGTTTATGCTGAAAGGGAATGCGCTATGGCTCTCTGTGGCATGTAGATTGGAAAAGCTATGGCCGATTCTGGGAGAGTTAAAGCCATTACCTGTGGCAGCGGCACTGGGCATGGGCTATTATACTCTTCAGGTAGTGGGATATATTCTGGACTGCTACTGGGGAACGGCAAAACCGCAGAAAAATATTGTAAAATTACTGTTGTTTCTTCTTTTTTTTCCGCAGTTAATCACAGGGCCAATCAGTCGGTATAATGAACTCCAAAGCCTTTATCAGAAACACGATTTTGACTATATAAGAATTACCCGCGGAGCACAACGGATATTATGGGGATTTGTCAAAAAGTTGGTTCTGGCAGAACGGTTAGCGGTTTTTGTGGATACAATCTGGGGAGGAACGGCCAGTTATCCGGGACTTTACCATTGGATTGCATTTCTGTTGTATCCATTACAGATGTATGCAGATTTTTCGGGATGTATGGATATTGTAATAGGTGCCGCTGAGGTTTTTGGAATACATCTTAACGAGAATTTTCGAACGCCTTTTTTCTCACGGACCGTACAGGAATTCTGGCAGAGATGGCATATTACACTGGGAACCTGGACAAAGGATTATGTGATGTACCCATTTTTGAAAAGTAAATATATTATTGCATTAGGAAAGTGGACACGGAAGAGATTTGGAAAGAGGATTGGTAAACTTATTCCTACTGCAATGGGAATGTTTTTACTCTGGACATTTGTTGGCATCTGGCATGGTGCGCTTCAATATATAGCAGGTGTAACTTTGTGGTTTTGGATGATTTTGATGTTGGGAGAAGTCTGTACACCATTTCTAAATAAAGTGTCGAATATGCTGCATTTGAAGAGAGAATGCTTCAGTTGGCGTTTGTTCCAATGTATTCGTACCTATATATTTTTTGCAATAGGCGGAATTTTTTTCCGTGCACCAGGTTTTGGGGCAGGGGTTTCATTTTTGCAGGAAATGTTAAAAATATCTTTGGATGAAGTTCCGAATTTTTGGATTTTTTTTGATGGGAGTATTTCCACAATAGTTGGAGGAGGATTTGAATTAAATATTTTAATAATCGCACTTCTACTGTTGGCTGTTGCCGAGTGGCTTCATGAGAAATACGGGACTGCCAGAAAATGGATTGCGGAGCAGGGAATCGTATTCCGTTGGATGGTGTGGCTAGGGCTGTTCTTTTTTGTACTAATTTTCGGTATGTACGGGCCGGGGTATGATGCTGCGGAATTTATCTATGGAGGTTTTTAGGCAGATGGAAAAGAAGAATGTTTTTATGCAGAAGCTGCAAAGGATATGCAGTTTTATAATATTCGTTGTGCTTGCCTGTCTGATGTTTTTAGGAGTGACATATGTTTTTCGCAGAACAGAATATGATAGAGAGCATATGGTGGGGATAAAAGAAGAAAAAGCATTGGATATGGTATATATAGGAGGGAGCACAGTATTCGTATATTGGCAGCCGTTAAAGGCATGGAATGACTGTGGATATACCTCCTATAATTATGCAGTGAACTCAATACAACCGGAAATGCTGCAATATTGTGTTCGGGAAGTTCTAAATTTTCAAGATCCGAAACTTCTTGTAATAGGTATAAGAACATTTTTGGAGTGGGATGATGCTTTTCGGGAACACGCTTTACGTAACGTAAGTGACTCTATGGACTTTTTTTCTTTAAACCGTATAGGAACGATACAGGCATCTATAAAAATACGGGATAAGAATAGAGAACAGGAGAGGCTGCCATACTATTTTGATATCTTAAAGTATCATTCAAATTATGTTGAGGTGATGTCAAACCCTTCTAATTGGCAATTTTGGAGAAATACGAAAGAAAATTCAAATTCAAATAAAGGATGGGAGTGGATGATATCGCATCAAGTATTGGAAAAACCAGAGGGATTTTTAACATCTGAACGTGCCGAATTGTCAAAGGAATGTTTGAATACGCTTCAGAGCCTGTTAGATACCTGTAAGGAGAGCAGGCGTCAGGTATTATTTGTGGTATCTCCATATCTGATTACGAAAGAACATGAGATGCAATTTAATGCTATAAAAGATATTATTGAGGAAAATGGGTTTCAATATCTGAATGCAAATGAATATTATGATGAAATGGGAGTAGATTTCTTTCGCGATTTCTACAATGAAAGCCACATGAATTGTTTTGGGGCGGAAAAGTATACAGAGTTTCTAGAAGATTATATAGAAGAAAGATATGATTTGCCTGATCACAGGAGTGAAGATGAATATGAGAATTGGAATAAAGACTATGAGAGATTTTCGGAGGAGGAAAAGCAAGCAAAAAGGAATACGGAAACACTAATCGGCAGGGTACAGAATGGTATTGACACAGCGGAAATACTGCGAAATACATCGAGTGTGTTTGAATGGAATACACTTGTTCGAAATAATGCCTTTCAAGTAGTGGTTGCTGTAAAAGGAGCTTATCCACAATTGGATAAGCGTTATGATGTCATCCTGCAGGCTTTGGGGATAGACATAGAAACACTGAAAGAAGAGAAAAATGTTTTGGCTGCGCTTTATGCAGATGGGAATCTCACAGATTTGGAGAAAAATGAAAAGAATTGGTATCAGTATAAAGTCGGGGAGCTAGAACTCCAGATTCGTATTGATGATGAGATGGAGATTTATTCAGATGAAATGCAGTATTGTACCGAAGACGATGGGATTTATCTTTTGGCAGTAGATAAGAATTTAAAGTGTATAGCAGACGGTATCGTTTTGTATGATAATGCGGAGGGGGAATTAGAACTGCGCCATTTGAACCCATGAAAGTAGTAAGTTTTGCTAATATTGGAATAAACATTGACAAAGCGTTTATGTAAAGAGTAAAATAAGTAAAGTCTTTTATAGAAGATTTTAGGGACTTCTTAGAATGGTCTTGAATAATTATAGGGGATATGTTAATATGATTGCCGATGTTTTGCAGAAAATAGAGTTTATTTTACACTATTTTCGATTGTTCTTAAAACAGGAAATTAGAATATTCTATGGAATGGTTAATATAGAAAACAAGATTCAAAATTGGGGAGAAGACTTGACATGTGGTATGTGATGCAGGTCTATACGGGGCAGGAGATGGCGATTGCCCAGAAATGCCGGGATAGAGTAATTGTTGATGGTGAAGATGTTTTTGTCCCATTAGTTGAGAGATGGACTAAAATTCAGGGAGAAAGGACATTGATCATGTCAAAGCTTTTTTCCGGATACGTATTTGTAGAAACAAAAAATATTAAAGATTTTTATATCCGATTGAATCAGGTAAATTCCATGACCAAGATACTTCGGACTGGTGAAGAGATAACACCAATTTATAGGGAAGAAGAAGAGTACTTGAAAAGGTTGGGCGGGGACGAGCATATTGTAAAATACTCAGAAGGCTATATAGAAGGCGATAAGCTGATTGTAACGTCCGGACCTTTGAAAGACTGTGAAGGGAAGGTTAAGAAGATTTTACGGCACAAGCGGTTAGTGGTATTGGAAGTTCCTTTGCTTGGGCGGACAGTGGAGGTTACGTTGGGGTTAGGGGTTGTGGAGAGAAGAGGGTGATTTTTTAGGAAGTTGCCGATTGTATTTGACGTTTCGCGCGCTGTACAGAAGGTAATGGAAATAGTGATACAAGATTCAGGATTATAAAAATGATTCTGGAATGGCGAAGCATGCCTATCAGGTAAAGATATAAAAGGCAGCTTATGTTGGGAGTTTGTTTTAAAAGAAGGAAAGATTAAGGAGCAAAGAGCAGAGTAATGGACGCTATGGTTAAAAGGCGGACGAATCATGAAAATATTGATATTACCTTTGAGGAACCAGGAATATCATCTGTACAGAGAAAAACTTTATATCAGGAGCAAAAACCGCAAGACCTTAAAAATAAACGTATACTTCTAATTGCTTTACCCGGATACCGTGATGGGATTATTGACAAGATGCGAGAACTTGGAGCGGAAGTAGATTTGATCAATGACAAGCCAAACGAGGGAGTTATCTGTAAGACGTTGGGGCGATATCAGGTTGGTTTTTATAAAAGAGTGATTGAGCATTACTATAAAAAGAAGCTAGAGCCGTTGAAAGGAAAGAATTATGATTATATTCTTTCTATCCGTGGTGAGTATACACCGATTAATACATTAAAACTATTAAGGCAATATTATCCGGACAGTAAATGTATCCTTTATATGTGGGACGGACTTCATAAATTAAATACAAGGGGGATTGAAAAGAAGTGGCCCTATTATGACAGGGTATATACCTTCGATCGTATTGACTATGAGGCCAATAAAGAGGAACTTTTATTTCTTCCCTTATATTATTACGAAGATTATCTGCCGAAAAATCCGCTTGTATTAAAAGGAGCCCGTCAGGTCGGCAAAACATGGCTTATGAAAGAAT